>JANMVY010000731.1:0-10208 GCA_031393535.1 Actinomycetes bacterium
GCCCGCTCGACATCGTCGGTCTCGGGCGACGCGTACGCGCCTGCCGCGTGCAACGTGTGGCGCCCGACGAGGTCGGCGATACGGATGCGCAACTCGGCCGGCAACGACTCGTAGGCCGCGTACATGTCGAGAAAGCATGTCGCGGGCCCACCGTCTGCGGGTAGTCGGTAGGCCTCGAGCAACGTCTCCTTGGCCGCGTCGGGGCGGAACGCGTAATCATTGTGCCAGGGAATCGCGCCACTGCCCGCGACGCCCCTTTCGCGTCCTTGTGCGTCGAGCTCGTTGGACACGTGGAGGATCTCACGCTCGTCGAACGCGATGCCGGTGTAGAGATCGGCGGCTGGCGCGACGGGGCCGAAAACGAATCCGAGACGTGCGAGCTCGGCACCGCTCGGCACGCGGTGGCCGCGCAGCACGAGCACGTGATGCTCCGCGAGCGCGGCGCGCAGGAACTGCTCCTCGTCGGGCGCAGCGCCCGCCGGATCCCATCCCCGCACCTCGGCGCCGAACGGCAACAGTGGTTCGAGCTCCATGGTGTCCCCCTTCATCCCCCTACGGGTGCGCGACCATCACGATGAGATGCGTTGCACCGACGTCGACGAGCGCGCAGGCGTTCGCTCCGTCACTCCGCGGGGCCGAGCAGCTCCGCATCGGTGGGAGGCAACACACCCGGGAGGTAGTACGTGTACAGCCCTTCGATCAGCTCGCGGATGCCCGCGGTGCCCGATTCGGACAACTCGACCGTGATCATGCTGGCGTTGACGTGGACATGCTTGATGCCACCTCGCGCGAACAGGCGACGGGCCAGCACGTCGGGTGGCCGGTTGGCACCCGCGTCGGGCGCACCCGAGTACGACTCATGGCCCATGCCGGTGAGGATTCGGTTGATCTCGAAGCGCACCACACCGGCGCGCGTCGATGGCTTCTCGATGACGGTGACCTGCTGTCCCATAGCCCGGCGATGGTAGTCGGCCGCGCCGGTCAGGCGGGGGTCCGGGTGAGGTTTCGGCGACTCGAACGCCCCGCCATGGCCCGCAGCACCCAGGCCGCGAGGCCTACCGTGATCAGGGCCAGCACCGCGTGTACGACCTTGAAGCCCACCGAACGATCGCGTGCAAGGATCGTGGCCGCACGCACAAGCCAATAGACGATGCTCACCAGTGCGAACGCCTTCGCCGCGGAAGTCGCTCGTCGTGAGCGACGCACGTGCATGACCATGACTGCGACTGCGACCGCGACGAAACCCACCGACGCGACGACCGCAACGGTCTTGCCCCCGCGTGACATCGTGTCGTCGGCCAACGCGTTCTTGATGCGCGTTGCCCACAGGAAGATGGTCCACCCACCCAACGCGGCAACCGGGCGCCAGGCGCCGACCGCGGGTGACCATGACGCAGAACGAGGCGTGTTCACCGACTGACCATAGCGAGCATTCAGTCGAGCTGAAGCGCGAGCTGTGGTTCGTCGACCGGCAGCTTCCACGATCGCCGGTGCTCGACGCACGGTCCGCACGCTCGTAATGCCGCGACGTGCTCCGGGGTGGCGTAGCCCTTGTTGAGATCCCAACCGTAGTCGGGGTATGACCGCGCGAGCTCACGCATCAGCGCGTCACGGGTGACCTTCGCGATCACGCTGGCCGCCGCAACCGACGCGCAGGTGAGGTCGGCCTTCACGCGCAGCACGACCTGCTCAGGTGCTGCTTCGCGCGGTGACTGGTCGGCACGCGGCGGTCGACAGAACCAGTCGTAGTTTCCGTCGAGCACGATCACACTGGGCTCGCACCCGAGCATCGCCAGCGCGCGATCCCCCGCGAGACGCAGCGCGGCGAGGATCCCCATGGCGTCGATCTCGGCCGCGCTCGCATGTCCGACCGCACACGCGACCGCCCATCGTTCGATCTTCGGCACCAATGCCTCGCGCGCCGCCGGCGTGAGGAGCTTCGAGTCCCGTAGCCCGGAGGGGATGCGGCGCGTGTTCTCGTCGATCACGACGATGCCGGCGCTGACAGGTCCGCCGAGCGACCCGCGGCCGACCTCATCGCTCCCCGCGACCGCAGCAACGCCTTCAGCCAAGAACGAACGTTCGACACGCAGCGTCGGCGCGCGTCGAGTCATGCGCGCTCGTCGATGTCGGCCAGGCCGAAGGCGGTCCTCACGCCGGCGACCCTACCGGGGAGCACGTGCGCGGTTCGCTCATTCCGGCGTTCATCCGGCCGATCAGCAGGGTGAACAAAGATCTCACGGGAGGAGCGCCGGTGCGCAAGCGGAAAGATCCACCGCTCGGACCCGCGCGCGCGGTGCGTACGATCCCGATCCCGATCGACACGACCGGGACCGTGCATGGGCGACGTCCATTCGTCCCTCTCGATCCTTCCCTCGCCGAGCTCGCGTCAGGCCTGTTACCGCCGAGGAACGGCGGCGAGCAAGCGCGTTGGGGGTCATGGTCGGTGCAGGACCAGCACGACGAATGGTTCGCCGGAGCATGGGAGACACCAGTTGTCGACGGCGAGGCAGCGGCCGGTGACGGCACGGGCTTTCCCCCGACTGCACGCGACGACCGCCCGATCGGCCTCGATGAGGTGACCTCGGCCGCCCGAGCAGGCTGGCCGATCGACCCCGCCCCACCCGCTGAAACCCGATCGTTGATGGGTTCGCTCGCCCACATCGGCGCGGGAGCGGAAAACCCGTCTCCGGGCGCCGTGCCGGCTCGGCCGGCGGTGCTCGACGCGGCCGACTTCGCGGCGCGACTCATCCGCGGCACCGCGTTCGCGTCGAGCGAACCGCAACTCTTCACCCTTGCGGAACGCGCGTTCGCCCGACTGTCGCCCAACGGTGCGAGCCGCTGGCTCGTCGCGCGCGATGACGGCACGCTCGCGCTGCGCCTGAGCACCGGCGAACATCACCACGTCGGATGTGCGGTTGCCCAGAGCGCCACATGCCCCGCGATCACCAGCCGGCAGTTACAGCATTTCGATCGCTCCGATGAGCTCGATGCGTGCCCGAACCTGCTCGCGGCCGGTGGGGCGGCGTGCGCCGTGGTGTGCATTCCGGTGACGACCCTCGGTCCGTTGCACGGCGTCGTGCACGTGACCGCCCCGACGGGCTCACCGCTCGACCGCACGGCGATCGAGTTGGTCGAGCGGACCGCTCAGGCGATCACCGAGCGACTCGCGGAGATCCGCACGATCGAATCCTGAACGGGGAAACCGTCGCGAGGGCCGACGATCGGCTCCGCAGCGCGCGGGTGTGCTCACCAGCTACCGCCGCCGCCACCACCACCGCCGCCGCCGCTGAACCCGCTGCTGAAACCGCTATTGCCACTACTGCCGGGGGTGGAGGTGAGCGTCGATGCCGTGGTCGAGGTGAAGGTGCTCATGCGATCGCCGAAGGTGGCCCACACCACCGCACCGTGGCCGACGTACCACGTCGACGTTTCGGGTGCCGCCAGGCCGAGTACCGAAAGCGTGTTGGCCCATTTCTGGGTCGCACCGAGGGCGACCGCGTACGGCAGGTACTCGGTGAAGATGTTGGTGCGCTCCGCGAACACTGCACGGTGCTTTTCGGAGTTCTGGATGAAGTCCTCGAAGCCGCGTGCTCGGCGATCGACGCCGGTTCCCTTCGGCGTGCGCCGGGGCATCCATCGCGCACCGCACATGATCGCCAGACCGGCCGCCACCACCGGCACCCCGACCAGCCCGTAACGCGACCCGCGAGCGATGAGGAACGTGACCACCGTGGCGAATGCGAGCACCACGAATCCTGCCAGCGACCAGATGGTCCGCACGTGGTCGGGTCGCGCGGAGAACCACCCGTTCGCCATCGCGTTCTCGTAGAGAAGAGTCTTGGTGCGTGCCATCGCGCTCGCGAACTTGTTCTTCAGGGTGCTGAGCGTGACCTCGGGGCTCTTCTCGAAGATCTGACCGATGAGGTAGCGCTCGTATTCGAGCAGCTCGCCACGTTCGTCGCCACGCAACGCCACGAGCTTGTAGTCGGTGATCGACGTGCCGTCGGTGATCTCCTCGATGCGCAGGAACCCGCGCACCGCGAGATCGACGATGGTGGCCGACACATCATGGGTGTTCGCTACCTCGTCCCGTAGCACGCCGAGTTGCGCGGGCCGCAGCTTGTCGGGAGGTACGAACTCGACCGGGATGGCCGTGGTGTCATGCAACGGCACCCGCTCGCCGTGCACGATCTGGTCGCTGAACGCCGCGTCGGTCGCGCTGCCCGACGTTCGGCGATCGCGTCCGACGAGGAACTGGAGCCGGGCGATCGCAGCCGCGAACACCACGGTCAGCCCAGCCGCGAGGCCGCCCGACAATGCCGTGAGCGCGAACCTGTCGCGCAGGCTCCGAGCCTCGTGCAGGCTCTTCGCCACGAGGATCGGCTGCGGTTCGAGCGTGTCGCCGTTCGTGTCGGGCATCGCGACCGCCACCGTGATGCCCTCACCCGAGAAGAGGGCCTCGTGCGCGAACACCGCAATCGACCCGATCCGAGGATCGGCCGGAGGATCGACGCGCGCGAGGTCGCACGTGGCGGACGAGCGTGTCGCGCCGACGTAGCACGCGACGCGAGTCGCGCCGCCGGGCACGTGCACGCGCACCTCGGCTCGGTCGATCGCCACACTCCAGGCATCGCCGATGACGTTCCAGTACAACTCGTCATCGCCGGGCTGCGCGTTGACGACACCATCGAGTCGGTAGGTGATGGTGTAGGCGTGACTTCCGGTGATCGTGCGATCGGCATCACCGATGCGGATGCGCGTACGACCGCTGCCGACATCGCTCACCGAGTAACGCGCCGACGCATCAACGGCGGCCACCGTGACCACGGTCAACGGGTAGCTCCGATCACTCGTGTCGTCGTAACCCATGAGCGTGGGCAGGACCCGGTCGATGCCATGACGTGCGTTCGGGCCGAAGTCGTACACGATGAGCTCACGGAAGAGCGCCGAACCGTCGTCGTTCACCGTGACATCGACGTCGTACTGCACGATGCGCTCGATCGACGACCCGACCGCGCCCGCCGCGCCCGCTTGCGCCAGCACGGCGAAGAACACGAGCACCGATGCGACACCTGCTACGAGAAGCTTCCGCATGCGACTCATCATCGCAGGCAACGCCGGCTGCATCTCAGCGACGGGGCAGACCCAGCACGCGCTGCGCCACGATGTTGCGTTGGATCTGCTGTGTACCACCGAAGATGGACTGCGCACGCGACCAGAAGTACGCCTCGATCTCGGCACCGTCGTGCAAGATCGCCGCAACCCCGCGCACCTGCAGGTTGACATGGTTCAACAGTTGCTCGGCGCGAGTGACGAGCAGCTTGTCGATCGACCCCTCCGGACCCGGCGTCGAGCCATCGAGGCGAGAGGACATCGTGCGTTGCACGTGCAGCTGCAATGTGCGCAGCTCGACCCACGCATGCGCTATGGCCCGGCGTTCCGAGGGCCCGGCGATGACGCGAGCCGAGCGCACGTCGTCCTCGAGCACGGTGAGCATGCGGATGAGCCGCGCGATCCAGCCGACGTCGGCCGGGCCACGTTCGTAGCCGAGAAGTTGCATGGCGATCGTCCAGCCATCACCAGGTGCGCCGAGAACGTTCGCCGCGGGCACTTCGGCCGCGTCGAAGAACACCTCGGCGAACTCGCGTGTGCCGTAGGCCGTGATGATCTCGTGGCACTCCACGCCGGGTGTGGCCATCGGCACGAGCAGCATCGACAACGCGCGGTGCGCCGGCTGGTCGCTTTCGGTATGCGCGAGCAGGAGGCACCATTGGGCCCACACCGCTTCGCTGGTCCAGATCTTCTGGCCGTCGATGCGGTACACCGCCTGCCGGTCGGCGTTCTCGACGAGCGCCGCGCGGGTGGTGATACCCGCGAGATCGCTCCCCGCGTCGGGCTCGCTGAATCCTTGGCACCATCGCACCGTCGAGCCGAGCAGGCCAGGGAGGTACTCGCGCTTTTGCACGTCGGATCCGAACAGACGGATGGCGTTCGTGATGTGGCCGATCGCAGGAGGTGGCGGCGCGCCGGCTGCGCCGAGCTCGTCGTTCAGGATCGCCTCGTACACCGGCGACATGCCGTGGCCTCCGTACTCGACGGGAAAGGTGAGTCCCACCCACCCACCGCGGTACAGGGCCTGATGCCACTCGTTGAGCGCTTCGATGCGGGCCTCGGCGTCGTGGGGCAGCTCGCGCGGCGCGTGGTGCTCGATCCAGGCGCGCAGCCGCTGACGGAACGCTGCTTCGGCCGGATCGTCTCGGTACTCCATCAGACCGCGACCTCCAAGCGTTGCGCGGCGATGGCGTCCTCGTGCACGAACTCGTCACCGAGGGTGACGCGATCGAGCAGCGCTCGACGCACACGGACGTGTGCGCGTTCCTCCCAGGTGATCGCGATGCCACCGAGGAGCTGTACATGCAGCTCGACGACCTCGCGTGCGACCCGCGAGCTGTACGCCTTGGCCTGGCGCGCCGCGAGCAGGGCATCGACGGGCTCGAGCTCGTCAGCCGCCCACGCCGCGTACCACATCGACGAACGCGCTCCTTCGAGCAACACCTTCGCGTCGGCCGCGAGGTGCTGCACTGCTTGGAACGTGCCCACGGCGACGCCGAACTGCACACGCGACATCACGTGGCGAACCGCCGCGTCGACCGCTGACTGCATCACCCCGACGAGATCCCCGCTGAGCATCGCGAGCGAGAACGCATGCACACGTTGGAGCACCTCGGCGTCGACACGACCCGTGAGCACCTCGAACGCGGCGTCGGGCTCGACGGTGCAGAGCCAACGCGTCACGTCGGTGCCCCGCAGGCGGTTCTCGAAGCCGGTCGCGGGTCGCAGAGCAACGACGCAAAGTCGATCATCGCCGTCGAGCGCGAGCGCGTGCGTTGCGCCGCGTGCGTCCCACGCGACGGAAGGCTCGCCGCGGCGCGCGAGCGAGGCGAGCGAGGCGTCGAACGCGACGGTCACTCGGCGCGACCCGCCAGCGCAGGCCGCGAGGAAGTCGGGGGCCGCGCCGGCGCGCCATGCGAGCTCCGGGGCGAGCACGCCCTGGCCGAGGAACGGCACGCAACTGAGCGAGGACGCCATCTGCTCGACGACGAGCGCGACGTCGGCACTGTGTGCGCCACCGCCAGCGTGCGACTCGGCGACGTGCATGCATGCGAACCCGGTTTCGGTGAGCAGCCGCCATGCGCCCGGATCGTCGACAGAGGTGGGGAGCTGCTGGGGCGGCGGGCACCCGAGACCTTCAGCCAGGCGCGCCGCGGTCTCGACGAGCAGGATTTGGTCGGCGCTCAGCGCGGCTTGCACGTTGTCGTTCCCATCGATCGGACCGAAACGCGGCGCTCAGCCGAACGAGTCCCCTGGTTCGACGAGTGACGCATCTTCGCGATCCGCGGACACTACCGGGCGGCCGTCGGCGGCCTCTCGTCGGAGCCGGGGCTCGAGCGTGGTCATGGGCACGTGATCGGTGTCGGCGTGCGCGCTCACCGTGACCTGAGTGCCGAGGGGTGGCACGTCGAGAAGCACCTCGCCGTGGGGCACCGTCGTCGACCACGACGGGTCGAGCCCGGGTGCCGTGATCGTGACGGGAACCGCGTTCGGCCCGGTGCCCGGGTACGGGGTGAGCTCCCACAACAACGCCGGACGCGCCGCGTGCCAACGAACCGCGAACGACAACATGCCTGCCCGCGTCGCCAGATCGTGCACGTCGACGCTCTGGCCGTACCAGTTGGCGGGCACCACGGGCAGCAGCACCAACGTATTCGCGTGCGTGTCCTCGTCGACAACGAGCGCACGCACGAGTGCGATGAACGCCGCGGCCACCCGAGGGTCGTCGCCGCTGCCCGCGCTCCCGGTGAGCAGGCGTGGGTGCACACGCGTCGGCCAGCGCGTGACCGGACCGCCCGCACGCACCAACCACGTGAGCCGCTCGAACGCGAACGGATCACGCGCTGCGAGCTCGGCGCACGCGACCTGTGCGGTTGCTGCCGGATCGAGCCCGGTACGTGTCGCAACCGCGACCGGGCGTTCCCCGTCGCCGCGGTGGGCATGCGTCGGTGTCGCAACGGGCCGGGTGTCCGCGGGGAACGCCGGTGACAGTTCGGTGTCGTCGAGGTCGAGCACGAAGCGGGCCGCGAATGCATCGAGGTCGGCGGCGGCTTCGGGCTGTTCGCCAGCACGCAGCGCGGCCGCGACTGCGCTGAGTGCGCGCGCCGCTCGGCGCGCGAGGTGCGGTCCGATGCGAGACGCACGCCGCGACCGCGCGCGCTCGGTCCAGTGAGCCGCTTTCACGACCGCGCCCAGAAGGTCGACGACGACGGTCGGGTCGCGGGTCGCCCACCAATGGGCGCCGACGGCGTCGAAGATTGCGATGTTCCGTTCGATCGACGCGGGCTCGCGGCGGAACCAACTGTCGAGCTCGACCTCGTCACCACGGTGGCGGAGCAGCCGGCACACGGTGTCCTGCATGCCCACCGAGGCGAGCGAGGCGACGATGGCCGATTCGTCGGCAACGGCCCACGTGGATTCGCGGCCGACCGGAGCGGGGAAACCCCCCGACGTCGCGGCCAACAAGCCGCTCAGCGCGGCGAGATACGCATCGGTCACGCGCCGATCGGGCAACTCGATGCGTGCCGCACCCGCGGTGTGCGCCTCCCAGCCCCGGGCGACCTGACCGGCGGACGGGACCGTTGTCGGCGACACGGGCCGGGCCCGTCGCGCGACGCGGGGGAAGAGCAACGCGCGCACTGTGGCCCGGTGCGGCACCGGTACGAGGAATGACGCAGTGGCGAGGCCCGACGCGCTGCGTACGGTCACGAACGTGTCGTCGCGGGCACGTCCTTCGGTCGCCTCGATCAGTGCGTCGCGCGGGGCGTCTGCCGTCGACCAACGAGCCGCTCGCTTGTCGAACAGCACCGTGGGTCGTTCGTCGACGAACACATGCGGGTGCTCGTAACGGATCGACGCGATCGAACCCACACCGAGCGGGTGCGTGGGCCGGACCATGAGCACGGCCACGAACGGAACAGGCGACTTGTTCTCGATCTCGAACACCACTGCGTCACCGTCGACGCCACCGGTGGCAACGGCGTACACGCGGGCGATCGCGTCACCGCTCGGCACCTTGCACGCCGTCTCGACCACCGGCGCCTGTGACACGAGCCGTTGACGCACCGTCGGTTCCAGAGCCGGACGATGCCAACGATCCTCCGCGCCGATGGCCCAGTCGAGCGACCACGAGGAGCCGATCGGGTGCAGTGAGCCCGCCGGGTCGACGAGCGCGAGCGGGCCTGACGACGTCGTTGCCAGCACCACCCATGAGCGCCCGGTGACGTTGTCGACGAGCCCGTTCTCCCCGAGCGGCACGAACGCCGGATGGCTCGGCCGCAATTGGCGATCGAGCCACCAGGGAAGCGCCCAATCGGGATCGACAGCCGCCACGGCCGTTGCAGTTCGCGCCGCGCGCACCCGTGCCACCGACTGGCGATCTGCAGCCTGGTCGGCCGCGCCTGGCGCCCTCACGCGTCGTCGACCTCGCGTCCGGGCTTGCGTTGGAGCAGCCCGCGGTATGCGGATTCGGCGGACGCGCCGTGGGCGATCACCTCGTACATCTCCGCGACGATCGGCATGTCGACCCCGTAGAGCTCGGCCAGGTCGTGCACCACCGGGACGGCCTTCACGCCTTCGGCCACCTGGTTCATCTCGGCGACGATCTCGTCGAGGAGACGGCCGCGACCGAGCTGTTCACCCACGTATCGGTTGCGACTTTGTTGCGACACACACGTCGCGACGAGGTCCCCCATGCCCGCGAGGCCCGCGAACGTCGACGGCCGTCCACCCATGGCCACGCCGAGGCGGGTGATCTCGCTGAGCCCCCGGGTCATCACCGCAGCGCGTGTGTTGTCGCCCGTACCCAAGCCATCGGCCATGCCCACCGCGAGCGCAACCACGTTCTTGAGCGCGCCCGCGATCTCACAACCGATGACATCGGTGTTGGTGTAGACGCGAAACGCGTTGGTCGCGAAGAGGATCTGGAGGCGCTCCGCGATGGTTTCGTCCGTCATCGCGAGAACTGCGGCGGCCGCGTGACCCGCGAGGATCTCCTTCGCGAGGTTGGGTCCGGTGAGTACGCCTGCGGGGTGACCGGGAACCACCTGGTGCACGATCTCGGTCATGCGGAGGTTGGTGCCCTGCTCGAAACC
>JANMVY010000745.1:0-3528 GCA_031393535.1 Actinomycetes bacterium
GCATCGACCCGGGGGCGCATGCCGAAAGCGGCATGACCGAAGCCGAGCTCAACCTGGATGTGGCGCTCCGGGTGGCCGCTCGGTTGCGCGCCGCGGGCCGAACGGTGGAGCTCACCCGCGACGGCGACTACTTCCGCACCATCGCCGACCGCGGGCGGCTGGCGGTGGCCATCACGCCCAAGGCCTTCGTGAGCATCCACCACAACAGCGGTATCGATGCGCCGAGCCCCGCGGGCATCGGCAGTGAGATCTATCACCAACGCACCGACGCCGACTCACGCCGCCTCGGTGGCCTCGTGTACGACGAGCTCGACCGCGCCCTGCGCGGTTTCGACGTGCCGTGGACACGCAGTGGGAACTTCGGCGTGCGCTCTCGCGACAACGGGACCGGCGCGGACTTCTACGGCGTGCTGCGCGGCAGCGCCGGCGTGCCGGCAATCCTCATCGAGGGCGCCTACCTGTCGAACCCGCGCGAGGCCGCCGTGCTCGCGACCGACGAGTTCCGCGACGCCGAGGCGCTCGCCGTCGCGACAGGGATCGTGCGATGGCTGGCCACCGACGACGAAGGCTCGGGGTATCAGCGCGGTTTCGTCGAACCGGGCTCGGGCGGCGACACCGATCTCACCACGTGCCGCGACCCTGATCTCGACCGCTGAGCGCACGACTCCGTAGCCAGCGGGCGTGCGCGACCTCCGCCCGCGAGATCGTCGGGGCAACCCCCACGGCGCGGAACCGGTAGCCTCCCTCGCCATGCTCGACCACGTGTTCACCGACGCCATCGGCGCGTTACGCGAGGTGTTCGAGGCGGCACTGCTCGAACGCCAGGCCTTCGAGGAGCGCTTCCAGATGGACTTCCTCCTCGGTGACGTCTCGTGGGAGACCACCTACGGGCTGCCAGGCGAAGGGCTCCCGCCGCGTGTGCGCGCCGACATCACCCTCGGTTGGCCCACGTGGGCGCAGACCGCCTACCGAAACTGGTACATCGGCGAGCCGTTCGACGAACCGCCACGCATCGAGATCGAGATCGTGCTCCGGGTACAACGCCTCTCGGCCCCGCCCGAGCCGCGCGCCATGCTCGACACGCTGCCCGAGACCAGCCCGCCCATCGGTACCGAACCGTTGGTGCGTTCCGGGCCGACGATCGAGACCATCTACGAAACCTCGCTCGACGATCCCGAGTACGCGATCGAGGTGTCGTACGAAGGGATCTACGAGTTCGACGAGGAAGCGCTCGCCGACGGTGCCAGCCTCGACAAGCATTTCGCCGCCATGGGTGGCTGGATCAGCTCGACGCTCGTGCGCCTCGGCGATCTCCGGTACCAATACCGTCCACCCGACATCGAGCCCGACGACGAATGAACGTCGGGTGCGCATCGGTCGTGGTTCACAATCCCCTGCGCACCGCCAGTAAATCATCGTGCACCGCACTTCGCCGTTCGGCCTTCGCGGCGAACTCCTCGATCATGTCACCGGGCTGGAACATGCCGGTCTGCCACGTGGCGATGTAGTTCAACCCGTCGGCGACCGAATGATCGCGTGCATAGGTGATCATTTCCTTCGACCCCCAGACCGCGAGCGGTGACTTCGAGGCGATCTCAGCCGCGACCGCATGCACTCCCTCGAGCAGCGCTGCGTGATCGTCGAACACCGCGTTGACGAATCCGAGCTCGTATGCGCGGGCCGCAGGCATGCGACGACCGGTGTAGGCGTACTCGCGCACGATTCCCTCGGCGATGAGCTTCGGCAACCGTTGCAACGTGCCCACGTCGGCCGTCATACCGATGTTGATCTCCTGGATGCAGAAGAACGCGTCGGCTGTCGCGTACCGCATGTCGGCTGCACACACCATGTCGACCGCGCCGCCGATACAGCCACCGTGCACCGCGGCCAACACCGGCATGCGCGCCCGCTCGAGCGCCGTGAACGACTCCTGCAAGTGCAGGACGTTCGTGCGGAGGTTCGCCCGTACTCGTCCGGGCTCGCTCGACGCCGTGTCATCGGCAGCGCCGCTCGCCGCGTCGAGGTTTGTTCCGCCACCGAACACCGCGAGATCCATTCCGGCGCTGAAATGCCGGCCCGTCGACGACAGCACGATGGCGCGCGCGCGGCCGCGGTCGCTGATGCCCGAGATGATGTCGGGCAACTCGCGCCAGAAAGCCGGAATCATCGTGTTGAGGTGATCGGGCCGGTTCAGCCGCACGTGGGCGACGCGGTCGACTTCCTCGATCTCGAAACATTCGTAGGCCATTGCGCGAATCTACCCGTGCCACAGCGGCCACCAAGCCACAGCAGAGCGGCGCGACGGCCCGACATCGGCTACGCGGCGACGGTGACCTTCTGGTCGGCTTCGTTGACACGACCGGCGGCAATGGCCTCGGCGAACGCTGCGTCGTCGACGCCATCGATCGCGTCCGCCGGCCAATCGGTCGTCACGACGTCCGCGGGGGTCTTGGTCAGGTGCTTGGTCTTGAGAAGGCCCATGTTCGGCTCCTCCGGGCAAAGGGGCGGTTGCTCCAAAGTCCATTTCAGCACGTCGAGATGGACAACCGGTGACAAGGATGTTGCAGTTGTCATACACCTTCACTTCATGACGACACAACTCCGTGCCCTCCACGCAACGTCACCCCCGGTTTGCCTCGATCCGGCTCGCTGCGACCCGCGACGGTAGCGTCCGGACCGATCCCAAGGAGCGCTCGTCGTGACCGAACTCGACCCCTACCGTCTACCCCGCGTCGCGATACCGCGTCACTACGACCTGGTGCTCGCACCCGACCTCGACCGCGGCACCTTCGCCGGAACAGTCGAGATCGACCTCGACATCACGCACTCGACACGCGACCTGTGGTGCAATGCCATCGACCTCGAGGTCATCTCAGCCGCCATCGATCACGGCGGCGGCACCACCACGCTGCAGACGCAAATCGAGCGCGACACCGAACGGGTGCGGTTCGTCGCCGGCGCGGCGCTCCCCGTGGGTCCGGCGCGGCTGCGGCTCACGTTCACGGGCGCGCTCAACGAACACCTCCGCGGCTTTTATCGCAGCACGTTCACCGCAACCGACGGTCAGCACCACACGATTGCGACCACGCAGTTCCAGGCCACCGACGCGCGCCGCGCGTTCCCGTGTTGGGACGAGCCCGAGCACAAGGCGAGGTTTTCGATCACGCTCGAAGTGGCCGACGGAATGCTCGCCGTGTCGAACGGTCCGATCATCGACGATCTCATTCTCGGCGACGGACGGCGGCGGGTGCGGTTCGCCACGACGATGCCGATGTCGACCTATCTCGTGGCGTTCGTCGTCGGACCCCTCGAGGCCACCGACCCGATCGACGTCGATGGTGTACCCCTTCGCGTCGTGCACTGCCCCGGTAACGCGCACCTCACCCGGTTCGCGCTCGAGTCCGCCGCGTTCGCGTTGCGATGGTTCCGCGAGTACTACGGCAGCGCCTACCCCGGCGAGAAGCTCGATCTGGTGGCCATCCCCGATTTCGCGTTCGGGGCGATGGAGAACCTCGGGTGCGTCACGTT
>JANMVY010000807.1:0-3313 GCA_031393535.1 Actinomycetes bacterium
TGCGCGACGGTGGCCGCGTGGCGCTGATCCAACCGCACACCACGCTTGTCGCGCGCGACGCCCGAGCAGTGCGGGAGGCAATCCACGCGCGCGCAGACCTCACGGGGTTGTGGTTCGCGCGCGACGCGATCTTCGCGGCCAACGTGCGGGTGTGCGCGCTGGTGCTCGTGCGCCGAGACACCCGAGGAACCACGCCGCCACTGGTCGCCCGTGCGCTCGATCGCGAGTTCACGTCGGCCCTGCCGGTCGCACCGCCGGGCTCGGCCGACGCCTGGGCGGGGCTCGCGAGCGATCTACTCGGTGGGCCGCGCGTGCGACTACAGATCACGCGTCGCGTCGGCGATGTCGCGACGGCCACGGCCGGTTTTCGCGACGAGTACTACGGCCTGGTCGGCGCGGTGAGCGAACGGCGTACAGGTGACGGCAGGCCGCGGTTGATCACATGCGGTCTCATCGACCTGCTCGCGTGCAATTGGGGTAGGCGAACCGCGAAGTTCGCGAGAACGTCGTACCTCGAGCCGGTCGTCGACCTCGCTGTGCTCGAAGGGCGAGTCCGCCGGTGGGTGACCGCGCAGTTGGTGCCGAAGGTTCTCGTGGCCACGCAGACCAAGGTGGTCGAGGTGGTCGTCGACGAGCGCGGTGACCTCATACCGAGCACGCCGGTGATTGCGGTGCATGCACCGCAATCCGAACTGTGGATGATTGCCGCGGCCTTGAGCGCGCCGTGCGTGAGCGCCCTCGCGCTCGAGCGTGTGGCGGGAGCGGCGCTCGGCGCGAACGCCATCAAACTCGCGGCGCGCCAGGTGCTGGACCTACCCCTCCCGGTGGACGACGCGGCGTGGGTCGCGGGCGCAGCCCTCGCGCGCGCCGCACAACAGGCCGCCGATCCGGCCGAGCGCACCGTGCTTCTCGATCGCTTGGGCGCCACAATGAACACCGCGTACGGGTGCGACGATCCGGCGGTGCTGCGTTGGTGGACCGAGCGGCGCGGCCCCGCCTGACCACCGGGGTTGTGTGGCGGACCGAACCGCGTGGCCCCGCCTGACCAACGGGGTGTCGTGGCGATCATCTGCCGGTTTTGTTCGCGAACGTGGCAGACTGAACGCGACATCACGAGTGGCCCGGTAACGGGTCCGGCAACCTGGGACGGACGACCAAGGTGCCATGTCTCCGGTGACGGAGACGATGTGGGCTCGAGCCCGGAGCAATCCGGGTGATGGGTCAACAAACGGTCCGGAGCACCAGCGGTGCCCCCGTCCCGGTCGAGCACCAAGGTCCGTCCCTCCTGAGCGAGATCGGAGGACCCATGACGGCGCAGCCACCCCACCCTCGTGGGTACCCCGACACGCTGCCCGCGAGCGGGGCATGGCGCCCCGGCGACCCCGTCGGGAACCGGCAGTTCGTCACCATCACCGACCACCGTCGGTTCGCGCTCGAAGGCGGGGGCACGCTGTCGGAGGTGCGACTCGCCTACGAGACCTGGGGCACCTTGGCCGCCGACGGATCGAACGCGGTGCTCGTGTGCCACGCGCTCACCGGTGACTCGCACGCCGCCGGCCGCCAAGGCAACGGACACGCGACGCCGGGCTGGTGGGACCCGATGATCGGCCCCGGACGACCGCTCGACACCGACCGGTTGTTCGTCGTGTGCGTGAACGTGCTCGGTGGTTGTCAGGGCTCGACGGGCCCGGCGTCGATCGACCCGGGCACCGGCACGCCATACGGTTCACGCTTCCCGGTCGTCACCTCGCGAGACATGGTGCGCGCGCAGGCGCGGCTTGCCGATCGCCTTGGCGTGCAGCGATGGCTCACCGTCATCGGTGGGTCGATGGGCGGCATGCAAGTCATCGAGTGGGCGGTGATGTTCCCCCGCCGTGTGCGGTCGTTCGTGTCGCTGGCGAGTTGCATGGCGTCGAGCGCGTTGCAGATTGCGTGGAGCGCGGTCGGCCGCGTCGCGCTCGCGCTCGACCCGAACTGGCGCGGGGGCGACTATTACGACGCAGCCGCGGGGGAGGGGCCCCACAAGGGGCTCGCAATCGCGCGAGCGATCGCGCAGATCACCTACCGCAGCGACGAAGTGTTACGCGATCGTTTCGATCGTGACACGGTCGATGCGCTCGACGTGTTCCGCATGTGGGACCGCTTCCAGATCGAGAGCTACCTCGACCATCACGGGGTGAAGCTCGTGCGTCGCTTCGACGCGAACGCGTACCTCGTGTTGAACAAGGCGATGGACCTGCACGACGTCGCACGCGGGCGCGCCGGCATCGACACGGCGATCGGGCGTGTCACCGCGCGCTCATTGGTGGTGTCGATCAGCAGCGACACCTTGTACCCGCCGTATCAGCAGCACGCGATGCGCGACGCGCTCGAGCGCGCAGGCCAGTCGTGCGAGTACCACTCGATCGAGAGCCCACAGGGCCACGACGGGTTCTTGCTCGAGTTCGACCACATCGGCCCGCTCGTGGCCGACTTCCTCGCAGAGATCGAGAAGCGCGATGCCTGAGCCGGAACAACCACAGCTGCACCCCGAGACGCGCGCGATTCGTGCGGGCCGGGCCGACAACGCCACCGCGCTCGCACCGATCCTTTGGGCCACCACCACCTTCGTGACCCCCACCGTGGAGGAAGGCCGCCGCATGGCCACCATGGCGGGGGCGAACCGCTTCTACGGCCGCTACGGCAATCCGACGGTGCGCGGGTTCGAGGACGCGATCGCGTCGCTCGAGAACGCAGAGGACGCGCGCGCGTTCGCGTCGGGCATGGGTGCCATCAGCGCGATCGTGCTCGGGCTGTGCTCGAGTGGCGATCACATCGTCGCGCAGAAGCAGCTCTACGCAGGGACGCAACTGCTGCTGCAGGGCGTGTGCCCGCGCTTCGGTATCGACGTGACCTTCGTCGACGGCTTCGAACATGGCGCGTTCGCGGCGGCGGTGCGTCCGGGTAAGACGGTGCTGGTGTTCGCCGAGACGCCGGCGAACCCGCGGCTCGGCATCGTCGACCTCGATGAGGTCGCCGCGATTCGCGGTCCGATGACGGTGGTCGACTCGACCTTCGCGACACCGTTGGTACAACGGCCGCTCGACCACGGCATCGATCTCGTCGTGCACTCGGCGACCAAGGCAATAGCAGGGCACAACGACGCGAGCCTCGGCGTGGTAGCGGGGAGCAAAGACCTGCTTGCGTGGCTCTGGAACTTCGCGGTGCTCCAAGGCGCGAACGCGTCGCCGTTCGACGCGATGAACGGACTGCGCGGCATACGCACGCTGGGTGTGCGCATTCGTCAACAGAGCGAGAGCGCGCAGCGACTCGC
>JANMVY010000810.1:0-3211 GCA_031393535.1 Actinomycetes bacterium
CGCCGCTCATGACGACGAAGCCGGGCACTGTGGCCGGCGCGAAAACCCGTCAGGGTGGGCGTGGGAAGCGCGCGAACGGACGCCATGACGAGTTCACGCGGTAGCGCACCCAGCTCCCGCCGCTCATGATGTTCAAGATCCGCCACGGCGACGCGATCATGTCCGATGCCCGCCGCACTGCGCGCCACAGGGCCATGAGGAGCCGATCAATACGCATGTCTCGGACCTGGCCGCCGAACCCGACGGCAGCCGACGCGATCGCTGAGCGCACGGTCTCGGTGTTGCGGTTGAAGCGTGCCTGCCAGCCACGGCGGGTCGAGCCAGGAACGTCGAGTACGACGCGCCGGTCGAGCGCAGCGAAGATCACGTCGGTCGTGTCACGGTGGAATGCGACGACGAAGTCCGGGAGCAGCGCGTGAGAGCGGTCGCAGCGCTTGCAGTAGCCGCGCCAGATCCAGAGGCGTTCGATCCGGTCTCGGTGGCGTAGCAGGCGGTTGTAGCCGCCTTGCACGGTGAGCACCGCGTTGCATGTCGGGCACGATTGCGGCGGCGGTCGCAGTTGTCGACCGGCGCGAACGCAGACGTCGATCTCGAACGGGCAAGGCCACACGACAGCCACGTCCGCGATCATGGTCGCAGCAAGACCAGCATCGCGAAAGGTCAGCCGCAAAGAGCGATGCCGAATCGGTGCCCTACAGCCTCAGATAATCAGGCCGGCAACAACAAGCTGCTACTGGGAGCGGATGAGCGGCTTCTCCGGCAACTCGGGCGAGACCCTGGCGAACGACATCGGTTCGGGTACGAGGATCGTTGACATCGCGCCAACTGATGCGGGTATCGTGTCGAGTAGGTGCGGAACTTGGGTACGGATCAGTGCGTGACGAGATGCGCACAGGGGAGGTCGTGAACGCGTCGCTCTGCTCGCGGCGATCGTGGTCCACTCGATATGTGTGTCGGTAACGCTCGTACACGACCTGGCCAAACGGCCGTTCGCACAGCGCACAGCCGCCGAGAGACGACGCATATCGAGTCATCCCGGGCGGCGGCGGCTGACCCACCGGTGACTTCTGGAGGTTCACGACGCACCCGCTGTCGAAATCTCCAACGGTGCACGACGGTTCGCTGCGCTGAAGCGATTCACGTCGTGATGTCGTGGCCGAACCAGCGGGCGCGGCGTTCGGCACCCCATTGCCTCTTGTCGTCGGCCATCGACGCGTCGGGCGCGGTGAACTTGGCGACCGGTGTGTCGTAGCTGAGGAAGTTGACGTCGATGCGACCGACCATGTTGTCGCCCAGCTCGAGGTAGCACCCGGAAGCACCGTCATACGGCGGCGGGGCGCTCGCACCGGTGAGTTGCGCGACGAGGACTTCGGCGACTGTTACCGCTTCGCCTTCCGCGATGCCACCGGCCCGCGGCACGGGCGCGCTCGTGACATCGCCCACCGCGTACACGCCGGGGAACCTCGTGGCGAACGTGGCCGGGTCAACGGGGATCCAGCCGTTCTCGGCGAGCGGGGAGTCGGCGACGACCGCGGGCGCGCAGTGCACGGGGATGCCGAGGAACAGGTCGTAGGGCAGTTGGCGTCCGTCGCCGAGGTGCGCGACATGCGTACGCGGATCGAGATGGGTCACGAGCGACTGGGGCCAGTACTCGATGCCGTGCTCCTCGAGGATCTTGATGATTGCGTCCGAGGTCCTCTTCGAGATGGGGATCGGCATCGGCATCGGCGTCACGAGGTGGATCGTCGACGCCTCGCGCAACCCCCGCCGTTCGAGGAGGTCGTGCACCATGAGCGCGGTCTCGTTGGGGGCACCGGGGCACTTGAAGACCGGGCCGAGCACGCTGACGACGACTGCACCACCTGCGAAGTTGTTCAGCGCTTGGCCCGCGCGCTCCGCGCCAGCCGTCGAATAGAACTCGTAGCCATCCTCGATGAGCCCGGGCGTGGCCTCGGGCAAATAGTCGGCGCCGAGCGCGACCACAAGGATGTCGGCGTCGTAGGTCGCGGCGTTCGTGACGACGCGGCGATTCTCGGGGTCGATCGACGTCACCGTCTCTTGGCGGAACTCGACGCTCGGCTTGACGATGTCGCGATAGGGGATCCATACCTCGTCGGGGGTGTGGCGCCCGAACATGACGTCGAGCTTCGAGAACCCGAACATGAAGGCGTCGCTCTTGTCGATGAGCGTCACGCGTACCTTGTCGGCCACCGCGTCGGAGAGCCGCGTTGCCAGTTCGAGCCCGCCAAAGCCCGCACCCAGGATCACCACGTGTGTCTGCATGGTCGGACAGTAGTTCGGGCCGAGGCGCACCGATGAACGAGCCGACCGATGACGTGATCCTGTTGCGCTTCGGCGAAGCGTGTCGCGGCAGTCACTTCACGGTCAGCGTGGCGACCATGCCCTTCGCGAAGTGGCTCACGCCGTTGGCGTCGACGAGGTTGCACATCAGGACATACGTGCCAGGCTCGACCGCGAGTGTCCCGCTCTTTGTCGTCCGCGCCGCCACTTCTTCGACCTCGCCGACCTTCAGCGCTTCGACGATCTGTTCCTCATCGACACTGCCGTTCGTCTTGGTCGCCAATGCCTTGGGATCAGAGCCTTTCACGATCACGAGCTCATGCTCTGCACCGCCCACGTTGTTCACGGTGAACTTCACATTGCCGCTCTTGATCGATGTTGCAGAGGGCTCGAAAAGCCATTCCGACATCTTGACGGTGAGCTTGGCGTCGGGAGCGTCCCCGCCGGAGCATCCCACCGCCAACCCGCAGACGAGCAGTGCGGCTGAACAGGCGATACCGGTCCTCATGGATGCCCCCTTGGTCATGGATACCGCCTCACGGTGCGCTCGCAGGAACGATCAGGAAAGAGCACTTCGACCTGTCGTTGCCGCTGGACCGGGATCGCAGAGGCCGGCTGCGGCGGATCTGGTCACGGTGAGCGAGGAGAGGTACCAAGGAGGGTGACGAAGGAGGTGCACATGCGCGTGCCCCGTACGGTTGTGTGCATCGGTGCGTTGGTCCTCGCGGCGACGGCCTTCGTGCCCGGCGCAGGGGCGGACCCACCCGAGATCGCCCGGCCCGGCGACGCGCACATCGTGGATCATGTCAGGATGCCGGTGCGCGGGCACAGCTCGGAAGGCGTTCCTGCGCAGGCGAAGGTCGGTGGGGGGATTTCCTCGAACGGCATCAGCTACCGCGGCGGACCTGTC
>JANMVY010000798.1:0-1568 GCA_031393535.1 Actinomycetes bacterium
TTGCCGGGCTCGAAGTCGATCACCAACCGCGCGTTGGTTCTGGCCGCGCTCGCCGATGGTCCGAGCGTTATACGACGCCCGCTGCGTGCGCGCGATACCGAACTGATGGCGAGCGGGTTGCGGGCACTCGGCGTGTCGATCACCGATGTGTCTCGTCCGCACGACGTCGCCGACTGGATGGTCACCCCCGGCCCGCTCCACGGCGGTGACCTCGACGTCGGCAATGCGGGCACGGTCATGCGCTTCGTGCCCCCGTTGGCCGCGCTCGCGGCCGGCGTGGTCACCTTCCGCGGCGACGTTCGCGCGAGCGCCCGCCCGGTGCGCGAGGTGCTCGACGCGTTGCGCGCGTTGGGTGTGTCCGTCAGCGGCGACGGTGTGCCGTTCACCGTGCATGGCAGCGGGCACGTGCGCGGCGGGTTCGTGCGCATCGATGCGTCGTCATCGAGCCAGTTCGTCAGCGCCCTGTTACTCGCGGCGGCCCGCTACGAGCGGGGCGTCGAGGTCACGCATCGCGGCGCACCCGTTCCCTCGCAGCCCCACATCGACATGACGGTCGCCATGCTTCGCGACACCGGTGTCACGGTCGATACGTCGATGCCCGACCGTTGGGCAGTGGCGCCTTCGGTCATTGCCGCCCGAGATGTCACGGTCGAACCAGATCTCTCGAACGCCGCACCGTTCCTTGCGGCGGCCATGGTCACCGGCGGCACCGTGCGTGTGCCGGGTTGGCCGCGCGTCACGACCCAGCCGGGTGATGCGCTACGTTCGTTGTTCTCGACCATGGGCGGCAAGTTCTCCTTCGAGGGCGACACCCTCGTCGCGTGTGGGCCCGGGGCCGGGGCCATCGACGGGCTCGATGTCGACCTGCACGACGTGGGTGAGCTCGCGCCGGTGGTCGCCGCCGTGTGTGCGCTTGCTCGGACGCCGTCGCGTCTGCGCGGCATTGCACACCTGCGTCTGCACGAGACCGATCGCCTGGAGGCGCTCGCGGCTGAGCTGGGCGCGTTCGGTGCGAACGTGCGTGTGCTGGCCGACGGATTGCAGATAGATCCGGCGCAGTTGCACGCCGCGACCTTCCACACCTATGGCGACCATCGCCTCGCAACCGCGGCTGCCGTGCTCGGGCTGGTGGTACCCGGCGTGCTCGTCGAGAATGTCGGCACCACCGACAAGACGCTGCCCGGGTTCGTCGACCTGTGGCGCCGAACACTGGAGGGCTCCTGATGCCTGCTGCAAACGACCCGCCGACGTCATTGCGGGTGATCGCCATCGACGGTCCTGCGGGGTCGGGCAAGTCGACCGTCGCTCGAGCGGTCGCGAGCCGACTCGGCCTCGAGTATCTCGACACCGGCGCCATGTATCGAGCGGTGGCGTTCGCCGCGATCTCGCGCGGCGTCGATGTCGAAGACGCCGACCGCGTGGCCGACATCGCGGAACGCGCACGCCTCGAGGTCGACGAGCGTGGCGTACGCGTCGATGGAGTCGACGCGACGATCGAGATACGCGGTCCCGAGGTGACACGCGCTGTGAGCGTGGTCGCCGCGAACCCGAAGGTACGTGCCGCGTTG
>JANMVY010000833.1:0-2625 GCA_031393535.1 Actinomycetes bacterium
CGCGTCGAACGGGTGACCTCAGCGGCGTGACCACGCGTCGCGCGAGTGCGCGTCGTCGAGCACGACGCGCCGTATCTCGTCGGCGACGCGGGCGAACGTCCACGTGGACGCATAGTCCTTCGCCGCACGGTGCATCGCGCCGTGCACGGTGTGGTCGCGCAGCACACCGTGCAGGGCCGCCGTGAGCGTGACCACCGAGCAATCGGGCGCCACCATCGACACGACATCGTTCGGTAGAGCGACGGCGGAGGCGATGCTCGTGACCACGGGTACACCGGCGGCGATCGCGTCGTGGATGGCGCCCGACGACTCACCGAAGCTCACGTCTCGGAGCTGCGCGGCCACCCTGGCCTCGCTGACCCAGTGCGCATAGGTCGCGACATCGACGAACCCCGTGACCGTTACCCGACCGTCGAGCCCGTTCGCTCGCGCAGCGGCAAGCAGCTCGCGTTCGAGCTCGGGCTCACACGGCCCGACGAACGCGACATCGACGTCGGGGCCGAGCTGCGCGATCGACTGCAGCAGCACGTGTGGTCGCTTGATGGCGTGCACGATTCCGAGCGCGACGACGAGCGGGCGCGCACGCGGTGCCGCGAGGTCGTGGACCGGGAGCACCGAACGATCGGGTATCGCGTGGCGCAGCACCGTGGTCGGCGGCAACGCAGCGTCGGGGCCGGCGTCGAATCGCACCATCTGATGCGCGAGCTCCGAGTTGAGCACCAGGCGTCGTGCCCGCCGGACGAGGCCTGCATTGAGGTACACCTGCCGATCGACGAACGCGTGATGCGACAGCGGCTCGACGAGCACCAGCTCGGCGGGGATGCGTGCGCCGTATATGGCCGCGATCTCCTCGCGGAAGATCGTGAGCACATCGGTGGCCCGGCCGCGGGAACGGATCTGCCACAACGCCCACTCGAGGTGCAGCCCGATCAGGTAGACATCGTGCAGCCACACCACGCCGGGAATGCGCCGGGCGAGATCGAACGTGCGCACGTGATAGCCGCTGTTGCCCACGGTGTAGAGGATCGTGTCGTAGTCACGAGGATCGAGGCGCGGACCGAGCGCGTCGATCGGGTAGCAGGGCACGTCGATCGGCGGTTCGTGGTGCATGCCGGCGGGTGCCTCGACGAAGAGGTGCACGTCGAGCCCCGACAGGTCGAGTGCCCCGAGCACCCGCTCGTTGTAGAGCGCCACGCCACTCTCGACCGGCGGCAGCGGCCCGACGACCGCGACCCGCGCCCGCGGTGCCGCGCGACGACGCCCCTCGAGGTTCTGGGTCGCGCCCGGCGCACCGGAGCGCGCATCGCGCGACCCAAAAGCGGCGGCGGCGAGGCCGCTGTAGGCCGCGATGGTGCGGTCGGCGACCGCGTCCCAGGTGTGCGACGCGCCGGCGCGGGCGCCTGCTTCGAGCAGGTTCGCGCGGAAGGCCTCGTCGGTGAGGGCCGCCGCCATGCGTTCGGCCATGGCGGCGGTGTCGTCGGCGGGGAAGGTCGACGACGCCAGGTCGAGTATCTCGGGCAGCGACGACGAGTCGGACGTGAGCACCGCGGCGCCGCACCGGGCAGCCTCGAGCGCCGGGAGACCGTACCCCTCGTAGCGCGAGGGGAACACGAATAGCGACGCCGCCTGGTACAGCACCTGCAGGAGCGCCTCGTCGACGTACCCGGTGATAACGAGGTCGTCGGTGGCCAGACCGCATCGGGCCGCATGTTCGCGCCACGCGCGCTCGCCTTCCGGTGGCACAGCGCACGCCACCACCAGCTGGCGGCCCGAACGCGCCGCATCCGGCACCTGAGCGAACGCCTCGATCAGGGCTTCGGTGTTCTTGCGCCACTCGTAGCCCGCCACGGTGAGCACGTACTCACCGCGGATCGCGGGCCGTGCCCCGCGTACCGCGGCGAGCGGATCTTCACCCGGTGCCGGGAGGCCGAACGACTCCGCGACGCCGCCACCGATCGCGACTACACGCGCCGGGTCGAGACCGAGATGCTGGATGCCGTCGCGACGCGTGTGCTCCGAGATCGCGAGCACGAGATCGGCACTGCGCACGAGCTCGAGGCGAGCGAGGTAGGGCTCGCGCACGCGCGGGTTGGCAAGGTAGCGCTCGGCGAAGATGAGCGGGATCAGGTCGTACAACACGACGACCAACGCATCGGCGCGATCGAGCCCCGCGCGCGAGATCACGAGCGGCGCCGGTAGGTCGAGCTCGATCGGCGACATGAGGTGGTACGCGAACGGACCACGACGTTGTCGGTCGGCGAAGGCGCGTGCCGTCGCGAACTCCAGCAGCGGCGAGGTCGCGAGGTCGCTGGGTAGACGTCGCGGGTTCGGCAGGTTCGGGTTGAGGGTGATCGCGTCGACCGGCGCACCACGCCGAAGCAGCGCGCGCGTGAGCTCGATGCTGTAGCGGGCGATTCCCCGCTCACTGTGGGCGATGCTCTGCGCCGCCTGCAGATCGACGACGATTCGCAAGTCGCCGAGCGAGCCCCCGGGTGGCGTCACGCCGAGGGGCGCGCCGGAAGCACGACCACGCGCAGATCAGATGCGTCACGGCCCGAGGTACGCGTCCACACGCCGTCAGCACCCCTGGCGAACGCGGCGACATCTACTGCGCTGCAATGGTCG
>JANMVY010000851.1:0-17256 GCA_031393535.1 Actinomycetes bacterium
CCAGCCCACTACGCTTTTGCATCGCCTGCGACCTCCTTGGCCAGTAGCCGGTATGCCAGTGCCCCACGAGACGTCGGATCGAAGGTGATGATCGGCTGCCCGAACGACGGAGCCTCAGAGAGTCGGACGCTCCGGGGTATAACCTGATGACATACCTTCTCACCGAAGTGGCGGCGTACTTCATCAACAACCTGAGCGGCGAGCTTGGTCCGCGCGTCGTACATCACCAGTACGATCGTCGAAACTTCGAGGGTCGGGTTCAAGTTCTTCCGCACGAGTTCGACGTTTCGCAGGAGCTGGCCGAGGCCCTCCAAGGCGTAGTACTCGCATTGAATCGGGACCAGAACCTCGCTCGCCGCGGCGAGCGCGTTCACGGTGAGAAGTCCGAGCGATGGCGGACAATCAATCAGCACAAATGCAAAGTCCTCGACCACCTGCTCGATGGCCCGGCGCAGGCGATGCTCCCGACTGAACACCGGCACCAGCTCGATCTCCGCGCCCGCCAAATCGAGGCTGGCCGGCGCAACGAACAAGTTCTTCACGTCTGTCGGCTCGATGCAGTCGTCAAGGGGAATCTCGCGCAGTATGACGTCGTACATCGAGATGTCGACCGCCCGCGGATCGAGGCCCAGACCGGTGGTTGCGTTGGCCTGTGGGTCGAGATCGACGATAAGCGTTCGATGACCGAGTTCAGCGAGACATGCGCCGAGGTTCGTAGCGGTGGTCGTCTTGCCTACGCCGCCCTTTTGATTGGCTACCGCCATCACGCGGGCTCGGCTCGTCATTCAAACTCCTTGGGGAAGGATTGGGTGAGATTCCCACCGTGAGCAGGGCACCGCTCGCCAGGACGCTCAAGTCGCCACAGGATCGGGCGGCAGGATTCTCGAAAGAATGTTTCACGTGAAACATTCAGCGCTCGATCAACCTCCTCATTCTGCCTCATCGGTCGCTGCGCCGCGCGCACCCTCCGCATCACCCCCCGTATCAACGAAATTGTTTCACGTGAAACATCCGGCTTTGGCGCGACCCTGGTCACTTCACCTGCGCGTTGCGCGGCCACCCTGTCTGGCACCGCTCCGGGAGTCCCTTGCAGCTGCCGGGTACCCCCGGCGGTGGGCACCGGCTGATCAGGCTGGCCTCTCGCAACTGCGCGCGGTCCTAAAACAGCGGGAGCCTCTCTGGCACGCCCGGCCGCCGCGGGAAGGCTCCGGGGCACACACCGGTGCTGATCAGCGACCGATACACAAACCGCTCAATTCGCCATTCCGTCTCGAACGCAAGACCGACTGCGTCGAGTCTTTCACTGGGCCACGGTGGGTCGCTCGCGCGCACACTGATCAGCACTCTGCCTCCAGCGGTGAGGAGGGGCGCCGCGCACTCAAGCGTGACGGCCGCAGGACCAAACGACCGGGCCGTCACGACGTCGGCATTGCCTCGTTCGGCACCGTGGCCGACGAGTTCCGCCCGTTCACTCGTCACTACTACTCGTGATGCGAGTGCCAGTTCACGCACAAACCGCCGGAGCAGCGCCGCCCGACGTGTCCACGACTCGACCAGCAGCCAAGTCGAATCAGGCCACGCACACGCCAGCGGCAACGCAGGGAGGCCCCCACCGCTGCCCAGGTCGATCACCCGTCCGGTCAACCCGAACGTGGGCCCCGCGGCGAACCCGAGGGACTGCGTCAGCTGATCATCGAGCGACCCTGGCCCAACCGCCCCGATTCGTTGCGCCTCGCGCAAACAACCGTAAAGCTGGACACGAAACGCCGGTTCCACCGCTCACTCACGCCGGAACGATGATCACCCGACGGTCGTGGTCCTCACCCTCGGAAACTGACGAGACACCGTCGAGTTCGGCGACCGTGTCATGGACCAGCTTCCGATCGACGGAACCCATTGGCTCGAGTGCGTGTGGCAGGTGGCTCTCGCGTACCTGCGCCGCGGTCACGATGACGAACGCGGCCAACGCGTCACGTCGGCGCTGGCGGTACCCGGACACGTCAACGTGGACTCGAGCTGCCGGCGCAGTGTTTCCGCGACGAAGAACGATCGACCGCGTCACCTCGTTCAATGCAGTCAACGTGCGCCCCCTTGGGCCGACGAGATATCCCAGATCATCACCGGTGACGGCCACTTCGGCCGTGTCGTCGTCGATCTGGCGCGCCGCGACGGTGGCGTGACCACCCAACGCGGCGATCACCCCATGAACGACCTCAGCGACGATTTCCGTCTGCTGGGCCAGGTCCAGATCAGCAAGATCGTCGTTCATCTGCCGATCGATCGCCGCATCGCGGCTGCGGCCGCTGCTCGCCGGCGCGCTCGAGGGGCGCTCCGCGGCGCCCAAGTCCGCCGGGGTCGCACTGATCTTGTCGTCGGCCACCGGGGACTCCTTTATCGAGTTGGCGCTGTTCCCGCTGCGTCCTGGCGGTCGCTCAGCACGTTCGGGGCGGTCGCGTCGCCGGTCGCGTCGCTCGGGCTTGGGCCGGGGAGCCGTCGGTTTGACCCGTGCCCGCACCCGCGCCTCACCCTTGGTGCGACCGAAAATACCGGTACGCGGTTCCTCGATGACCTCGAACTCCGCGTCCCGCTCATCGACCCCGAGGCGGTCGAGTGCTTGGTCTTTGGCTTCTTCTATTGTCTTCGCGGTTATCTCTACCCATTCCACAACTATTTCCTCTTCTTCTTGCTCTTGGCCGGTCGCGCAGACGTGCTCGATCCGGCAGGCGTAACCCGACGGGTAGCGGTCGGTGCCGGTGACACGGCCTTCGGTTTCGCGGGCTGGTGGAGGCGAGCCGACTTGATTGACAGGTCCTCACGACGGTTTCGCCCCATCGCCGATCGGGGGGGCGCCGCGACGTCGGTGGTCGAGGTCGCCTGCCCGACAGCTCGCGTGGGGCGCGACTTGTCCGGTGGGTCGCTCACCGTCACCGTTGCCGTGGTCTCGACAATCGCCGGCGCCCCCGCGTTCGCATACAACGTTCGGGTGATGAACGCCTGCTGGCCGACTCGCCAGAGATTGGACACCAGGAAGTACACGACGAGGCCCGCCGGAAGTCCGAACGAAATAACCGGCAGGAAGAACGGCATGATCTTCATGATCGCTTGCTGCTGCGAATTGACCTGTGTGCTCGCCGACGCACGGCCTTGGATCTGCCGCTGTTGAATGACACCGGTCAACGCCACGAGGGCGATGAGCAGGAGATAGGGGAGGGCGTGGCCGAGCGACTTCGACAGCGCGGCGCTCGCACTGTCGGCTAGGTCCACGCCCCAGGACTTCATCTGGCTTGTCTTCGACAGAGACCGGTACATTTCAGAGTTCTTACTGATGTAGCCCGGCTGAAAGTTCTGCTTGGGTTGGCTCGCTCCGGTGTACGGCGCTGCATCGCGCAGGTTGGCGGTGGTGGTACCGACCTGGAAGCCGATGCTCGTGACTCGTTGGGTGAGACCATGAAGCACGCGGTAGAGAACGGCGAATACGGGGAGCTGTATGAACATCGGTAGACAGCCACCAACAGGATTTATATTGTTCGCTTTGTAGAAGGCGAGCAACTCCTGGTTCATCTTTTCGCGGTCGTCTCGATACCGCTCTTGTATCTTCTTCAGTTCAGGCTGCAGCCGCTGCATTTGGATCATGGACTTGGTGCCCTTGATCGTGAGCGGCGTCGTGATGGTCATGACCACCAGCGTGAGAAGGACGATCGCCAGCCCGTACGAGCCGACAAAGGAATACAAGCCGGACAGAAGTCCGGCGATCAGTTTGAAGAGCTGATCCACGTCAGAGCGCCTTCCGCTGCGGGACCGGATCCCAGCCGGAACCACCCCAGGGGTGGCACCGACCGATCCGTCGGATACTGAGCCATGCTCCCTGGCATGCTCCGTGCTGCTCGAGCGCGTCGAGCGCGTAGTTCGAGCAGGTGGGGAGGTAGCGACAAGGGCTGGGGCGTTGCTTGGTAATCGCCTGGTAGACCCGGACCAACCGACCGATCAGGCGCGCACCCAGGCTCATGTGGACCGCGTCGAAAGGTGTAATAGCGCCTCGTCGAGACGCTCGAGGAGCTGGTGCTGCGAGGTATCCACTGCATCAGGGGCCACCGAGATGAGATACGCGCCCGCGAGAACGTGCCCGCGTCGCTCGAGTTCCCCGAGTGCCGCGCGCAGCCGCCGGCGGCATCGGTTGCGGCGAACCGCGCTGGCCGAGCGCCGCGAGATGGCGAACGCAACTTCGGTTCCATTGGCATCAATCGGTACGTACACCACAGTGAGCCCACGCCGACGGACCCGGTAGCCCTGCGTGCGCAGGGCGGCGAAGGTCTCGCGCCGACGAATCCCTCGGATCACGCCGAGAGGCGTGCCCGACCCTTGAGGCGCCGGGCACGGAGGATGGAACGACCCGCCTTGGTCGACATCCGTTTGCGGAAGCCATGTTTTTTGGATCGCTTGCGGACATTGGGCTGATACGTGCGCTTCATCGATGAATCCTCCTGAGGACAGCGCCGACGACGAGTAGGTGGTGTGCGACTGCGCCCGGCAGTCGGCCTCGACATGGTGACCCACGCCGGGCACAGGCTGACGCTGTGGACAATGGCCCGGACGTACGCTAGCGCCCAACGCTAGATGTCCGACACCACGACCGCCACGTCGCAGCCATCGCTGCCTACTCAACATCCCCCGACCCCCACCAGTCGATCTTGGGCGCCGCGTCGAAAACTCGGTCACGCGCTTCGAAACAACGCAGCTGGCGGAGCCCATACCTCGTCTGAACTGCGAGGACATCTTTTCCACAGGCCCATGTGCGACTGCCGAACGGAGCTGCTAGCTTGCGCGCTCCGCCGTCGATGCAGGCCGCGCCGGGAACGCTCAGCCCTGCCCTCGGGTGCGCCCCTCATCTCGGAGGCCGCACAATATCCCCAGAGCGTTCCACACCTTGTGGAAACAACCCGTAGTCGGAGGTGACATGCCAGTGACCGACGCCGTTGAGCTGTGGACGGCGTGTGCCTCGAGCATCCGCGCCCAGGTCTCCGACGCAGTGTGGCAGACGACGTTCGTCGGGGCCCACACACTTCAGATCGACAACGGCACCCTGATCGTCGCCGTACCCAGCGTGCTGGTGAAAGAGCGCATCGAAGGTCGCTACCTCTGGATGGTCCGCGACGCCATGGCCGATGCCGGGGCCTCCGAACTCGATCTGCGCCTGATCGTCGACGCACCCACAGCAGTCGAAGATGACGAGGGGCAGATGACCCTCGACCTCCGAGAGCCCGACCTCGCGCGCCAGACCGGGGTGGTTGACGACCTGTCCGAATCAGTTCAGGGCAAGTACACGTTCGAAGCATTCGTCACAGGCACCTCCAATCGTTTCGCGCACGCCGCTGCACAGGCTGTCGCCGAGACACCCGCACGCTCCTACAACCCGCTATTCATCTACGGTGATGCGGGGCTCGGCAAGACCCATTTACTGCAAGCGATCCAGAACTACGTCAGCGCGCACTACCCCAGCTATCAGGTCCGTTACGTCTCCACCGAGACATTCCTCAACGAGTTCGTCGACGCAATCCGTACGAATACGCCAGGTGAGTTCAAGCGCCGATACCGCGAAATCGATGTGCTCCTCGTGGACGATATTCAATTCATGGAAGTCAAAGAAGGCCTCCAAGAAGAGTTCTTCCACACTTTCAACTCGCTCTATCAAGCGAACCGGCAAATAGTCCTGTCGTCCGACCGACCCCCCGACTCGATACCGACTCTCGAAGACCGTCTGCGATCGAGGTTCAAGATGGGTCTCATCACCGACATCCAACCACCCGATCTCGAAACCCGTATGGCCATCCTGCGCAAGAAGAGCGAATCGGAAACCAAACCGGTCGACGAAGAAGTCTTGACCTTCATTGCCGAGAACGTCAGGGAGAATATCCGCGAGCTCGAAGGTGCGCTGATCCGGGTCACTGCGTACGCGAGTCTCACGCAACAGACCCTGACCGTCGACCTTGCCCGCCATGCGTTGGCCGACATCATCGGCAGCCAACAACTGCGACCCATCACCCCGAAGCTCATCATCGACAAGACCAGCGAGATGTTCGGTTTCTCGATCGAGGACATCAAAGGGCCGAGTCGGCGCCGGCCGCTGGTGACCTCGAGACAGATCGCGATGTACGCGTTCCGTGAGCTGACCGACCTCAGCTACCCCGCCATCGCTCGGGAGTTCGGCGGACGTGATCACACCACCGTCATCCACGCGGTGGACAAGATCGGGGCGCTCATGCGCGAGCGACGTCAGATCTACGAACAGGTCACAGCGCTCATCCAGAGCATCAAGAGTGGTGACTGATGCGCGCGGGCCGACCGGGGACAACCTCGTGTACGACGTTGTGGGAAACCGTCGTCCACCGGTGGATACTCCGGGGGTTGTCCACCGCGGGTTCCCTCGGTCTCCGGCGCGCTGTGGACGAACTGATCCACCCGGTGGACGACTACAACCATTCTGACCAGGACGAACGGCGGTTCGTCCACAATACACAGGCCTTATTACTGTTATTACGGATATATCCAAGAACGTCACTCTTCGAATGTGGGGTAGCCAGTGAAGTTCCGATGTGAACGCGACGTCCTCGTCGAAGCGCTCGCGACGGCGGCCCGAGCGGTGAGCTCTCGGGGCGGCTCACTACCTGTCCTGTCGGGCGTGCTGCTCGATCTTCGTGGCGACACCCTGCGGCTCACCGGGAGCGATCTCGATCTCACGATCACCGTCGAGACCACTGTGGCCGGCCAAGAAGACGGAACTGTGGTGCTGCCGGCCAAACTTGCGTCTGATATCGCTCGAGCGTTCGCGGGTGGTGCTGTCACTGTCGAAGTGGTCGATGGTGATGTACACCTGTCGGCGAACCGTTCGAAGTTCACGCTGCGGGTCATGCACGCTGACGAGTACCCGCGTTTCGAGGTGCCCCAGGGCGACCAGTTCGAGCTGCCGGCTGACGCGTTGTTGGCGGCGTTGCGCCAGGTGGTTCGCGCGGCAAGCGCCGATGACTCCCGTCCGATCCTCACCGGGGTGTTACTGGCCGCCGAAGCCGGCGGGTTGCGCCTCGTGGCCACCGACTCGTATCGGCTCGCAGTGTGTGACATCCCCGGGGTATCGGTCTTGGCCGAAGGCCAGAGCGTGCTCGTCCCCTCGCGGGCGTTGCACGAGTTGGCGAAGCTCCTCGCGGGTGGTGGACGCGTGATGGTGCAGCTCGGCGGGCGCGAAGCGTCGTTCACGGTGGGCACGAACCGGCTCACCACGCGACTTATCGAGGGTGACTTCCCTAATTACCGCGGCCTCATCCCGGCGAATCACCCGAACCGGGTCACCGTCGACCGGTCGGAGTTTCTCGATGCCCTCCGCCGGGTGAGGCTGATGGCGCAGGAGTCGACACCCGTGCGCATTTCCATGAAGGGCGACGAGCTGGAACTCGTCGCCATAACTCAGGATGTCGGCGAAGCGCGTGAGTCGTTGGATGCCGGCTATGACGGCCAAGAGCTCACCGTCGCGTTCAACCCCCAGTACCTTGTCGATGGCGTAGAAGTGACACCGGGTGAACGGGTCACGCTCGAGACGATCGACGCGCTGAAACCGGCACTGATCCGGCCGGTCGACAATGCCGACTTCCTCTATCTGCTGATGCCCGTTCGCGTGTCCTGACCGAACCCTATCGACCGATGCGTATCTCGGAGCTGTGGTTGGCCGACTTTCGGTCGTACATGTCTTTGGAACTGACGTTTCCGCCGGGGCTTACGGCGATCGTCGGCCGCAATGGTCAAGGCAAGACAAACATACTCGAGGCAGTCGGCTGGCTCGCCTCGATGCGATCCTTTCGTGGCGCGGCGAACGATTCGTTGGTGCACGATGGCGCCTCGGTGGCCATCGCGCGAGCCGAGGTGATAGCGGGTGATCGCCCGACACGCATCGAGGCGGAGATCTCCCGCGCCGGCCGCAGTCGGGTGCTCGTCAACGGACACCGCCTGGCCCGGGCGCGGGACCTTGTCGGTCATCTTCGGGTGACGGTCTTCGCGCCTGATGATCTCGCGCTGGTGAAGGGACCACCCGTGGTGCGTCGTGAATGGATCGACGATGTGCTTGTAGCAGTGGCTCCTCGGACCGACCGTTTGCGAACGGAGTACGAACGTGTGTTGCGTCAGCGCAACGCGCTGTTGAAGCAAGCCGCAGGGCGTCTCAGTGCCGATATCGAGGCGACACTCGTGGTGTGGGATCACAAACTCGCGACCGTGGGCGACGCCTTGGGTACCGAGCGAGCGCTTGCGGTCGACGCACTTGTGGGCCTCATAGCGGAGGCCTACCGATGCATTGCTGCGGGTGGCTCCGCCCACGCCGCGGTGGCGGTCCGCTACGACGCTCCCTGGCGCGAGCGCGGTCTGGCAGATGCCCTGGCGGCCGGCCGCCGCGATGACATTCGTCGGGCCACGACCACGGTGGGTCCGCACCGCGATGACGTTGTGTTCTCGGTCGATCGGCTCGCGGTGCGCACGCATCGATCACAAGGAGAACAACGTTCGTTCGCGCTTGCTCTGCGGTTGGCGTCGCATCGCCATGTGGAGGCCATGACGGCCACTACTCCGGTTCTGATCCTCGATGACGTGTTCTCTGAGCTCGACGAGCACCGATCGCGCGCGTTGTTGGCCGAGCTGCCTGCGGTCCAGACACTGCTGACCAGTGCAGTCGGTGTCCCTGCGGGCATCCGGCCCGAGCTCGTCATCGAGATCAGCGGAGGCCACGCGGTGCCGCGTTCGGTGAGGTGAGGACACGCGTGACAGACTCCCGCCGTGGCCTGGAAACCGCTCCCTCATGGCCGGGTCGATCCGCCGGTGCGCATCGACCGGCCCTTGGCACGGGTGCTGCGCCATCTCGGAGTGCCATCGACCGACGCGTTGTCGTCGTTAGCGGTGATCTGGGCGGAGGTCGTGGGTCCAGCTGTTGCGAGCCACGCAGTCCCGGTCACCTTTCAGCACGGCCGACTTCTCGTGCGGGTTGACGATCCGGCCTGGGCGAGCCAACTACGGTGGATGGAACAACAGGTCCTCACGCGCCTCCGAGCCCTTCCGGGCTACGACAAGGCCGTGGCGCTGGAGATCCGGGTGGGGCCGGCCGCTCGCTGAATCGGCCGCGCGAAGACCCCGCTTCAGACGAGGAAAACGCGCCCGAACTGGTACAATGCAGAGGCCGCGAAAAGTGCCTTTGACCAGGCTGTTCGATGGCACGGATACCGCAGGTTCGCGCGATCCGTCGATCGGGTGCCGTGGCGGTCGCCCCTCGTACTGGTTTCAGCCGTTCTTCGTCGTGAAAGGCGCTCACCACGTGACTACTGCCGGCTCGTACGACGCGAGCGCCATCACCGTCCTCGAGGGCCTCGAAGCAGTCCGCAAACGGCCCGGGATGTACATTGGATCCACGGGTCCGACCGGCCTGCACCACCTGGTCTATGAGGTCGTCGACAACTCGGTCGACGAAGCAATGGCCGGTCACTGCACGCGCATCGATATCACGCTGTTGGCCGACGGCGGGGTCGAGGTCGTTGATGACGGCCGCGGTATCCCGGTCGACCTGCACCCGAAATACGAGAACCTCACCGCGGCGGAGGTCGTGCTCACCGTCCTGCACGCCGGGGGCAAGTTCGGTGGCGAGGGATACAAGGTTTCCGGCGGCTTGCACGGCGTCGGTGTCTCGGTCGTCAACGCGCTCTCGCGCCATGTCGAGGTCGAGATCGACCGAAACAACAAGCGCTACATGATGTCGTACGTCGACGGGGGCAAGCCCGATCAACGGCTCCACGTCATCGGCGAGGCACCCGACAACCGCACGGGTACGACGGTGCGCTTCTGGCCCGATGCAACGGTCTTCGAGGAGCTCGTCTTCTCGGCGCGCACACTGCTCGAGCGGTTCCAGATGATGGCCTTCTTGAACAAGGGCCTCGAGATACGCATGCGTGACCTCCGGCCAGATGGTTCGGGTGCGTGGGTGTCACACCGTTACGACGGCGGCATCGTCGATTTCGTCCGGCATGTGAACGCGTCCAAACAAGGCTTGTTCGCGGCTGTCGGCCACTTCGCCATGGCCGAGCCCGACCAGGAGGTCGAGGTAGCGTTCCAGTGGAACACCGGCTTCAACACCGACGGCGTCCACTCGTTTGCGAACGGCATCAACACCATCGAAGGTGGCATGCACGTCGAGGGCTTCCGTAAGGCGCTCACCAACGCGATCAACAAGTACGCGCGCGCGAAGGGTCAACTGAAGGAAAAGGACGAAAACCTGCAAGGTGAGGACATCCGTGAGGGCCTCACCGCGATCATCGCGGTGAGGCTGCGCGACCCGCAGTTCGAAGGGCAGACCAAGGGCAAGCTCGGCAACGTCTCGGTTCGCTCGCTCGTCGAGCGGGCCACGAACGACAAGCTGGCCGAATGGCTCGAGGAGCACCCGGCCGAAGCGCGAGCAGCGGTTGGGAAAGCGACACAAGCCGCGCGCGCCCGTGTCGCGGCCCAGAACGCACGCGCCACCATGCGGCGTAAGACGTTGCTCGACGGTGCAGGTATGCCCGACAAGTTGCGCGATTGCTCGTCACCAGATCCGCGCGAACGTGAACTGTTCATCGTCGAGGGCGACAGTGCCGGTGGCTCGGCCACGCAGGCGCGCGATCCGCGCACGCAGGCGATCCTGCCCATCCGCGGCAAGATCTTGAACGTCGAGCGCGCCCGCATCGACAAGATGCTCCAGAACGCCGAGATCCAGACCCTCACGTCGGCCATGGGTGCCGGTATCGGTGAGGAGTACGACCTCGCGAAGATCCGGTACCACCGGGTGATCATCATGTGCGACGCAGATGTCGACGGCAGCCACATCCGCACGCTTCTGCTCACGTTTTTCTTCCGCCAGATGCGCCCGCTGGTCGAGCACGGCCACATTTTCATCGCACAGCCGCCCTTGTATTCCACAGTCGTGGGCAAAGAGAAGCTGTACCTGAAGGATGATGCGACCAAGAACGCGTACGTCAACGCCAACCCGTCGAAAAAGCTCGAGTTCCAACGACTGAAGGGCCTCGGCGAGATGGACTGGCAAGAGCTCGGCGTGACCACGATGGACGCGGCCGAACGCACGTTGTTACAGGTGTCGGTCGAGCAGGCCGCCCTCGCGGACGAGATCATGTCGACGCTCATGGGCGTCGACGTCGAGATGCGGAAGCAGTTCATCCAGAACAACGCCAAGGACGTGAGGTTCCTCGACATATGAGCGACACCACGCCGCCCACCGACACCAACGCGCCGGGCGACGAAAGCAATGCGGTCGCCCCCGTCGCAGCACTTGCGAGCGGCGGCGCGATCGAGCCGATCGAGATCCAAGAGGAGATGGAGCGATCGTTCCTCGACTACGCGATGTCGGTCATCGTCTCGCGTGCGTTGCCTGATGCGCGTGACGGCTTGAAGCCGGTGCACCGGCGCATCTTGTGGGGCATGCACGATCTCGGGGCGCGTCCCGACAGGCCGCGGATGAAGTCGGCGCGGGTCACCGGCGACGTGATGGGGAAATACCACCCGCACGGCGACAGTGCGATCTACGACGCACTTGTGCGCATGGCGCAGGCCTTCTCGCTGCGCCACCCACTCGTCGACGGCCAGGGCAACTTCGGCTCACCCGACGATCCACCGGCCGCGGCCCGCTACACCGAATGCCGGCTCGCCCCGATCGCCATGCAGATGCTCGCGGACATCGATGAGAACACGGTCGATTTTACCGATAACTACGACGGCAAGAACCGCGAGCCCGCGGTCTTGCCGGCCCGGTTCCCGAACCTGCTCGTCAACGGCAGTCAGGGCATCGCGGTGGGTATGGCCACCAACATCGCCCCGCACAACCTGGGCGAGATCATCGACGCCACGATCTACTTGATCGACAACCCTGAGGCTTCGCCGGACGACCTGATGCAGTTCGTCAAGGGCCCCGATTTCCCGACCGGCGGCATCATCATGGGACGCGCCGGCATCCTCGACGCACTTCGTACCGGGCGTGGCTCGATCCGCATTCGTGCAGTTGCCACAATCGAAGAAGGTCGTACCAGCGATCGAATCGTGGTCACCGAAATGCCGTACCAGACAAGCGTGGGGGCCACGGCGGTCAAGATCAAAGAGCTCGTCGACAGCCGTGAGATCGAAGGCATCCGCGACATCAATGACGAGTCCGCCAAAGGCAAGACCCGCCTGGTCATTGACCTCAAGCGCGACGCGCCGGGACTCGTGATCCTCAACAATCTCTACAAGCGCACACCGTTGCAGTCGACGTTCTCGGTGAACACGGTTGCGCTCGTCGACGGCATACCTCGGACGCTCAACATCGTTCAGGCGTTGCAGGCCTACGTCGCCCACCAGGTCGACGTCATCCGGCGTCGCTCGCAGTATCGACTCGACGAAGCACGTCGTCGAGCGCACTTGCGTGAGGGTGAGTTGCGGGCTCTCAACGTCATCGACGAGATCATTGCGTTGATCCGCGCCTCGGAGGACGTCGCCGCCGCACGGGCTGCGCTCATGGCCGAGCCGTACCTGTTCAGCGAGGTGCAGGCCGAGCACATTCTCGACCTCGCGCTTCGGCGGCTCACACGCCTGGCCCGCATCGATCTCGAGCAACAACTCGAGACACTGCGGGCCATCATCGCGGAGCTCGAGGCGATACTCGCCGATGAGCAGCGGTTGCGCGATGTCATCAAGTCCGAGCTGGCGCAGGTGAAAACCGATTTCGCGAACGAGCGGCGCACACGCATCGAGTACGACCCCGGCGACTTCGACATCGAAGATCTCATCGACGACGAGGACTTCGTCTTCACGATGAGCGCGTCCGGCTACGTCAAGACCATGGCGGTCGACGAGTTCCGTACCCAGGGGCGCGGGGGGCGCGGGGTCAACAGTGCGAACCTCAAGGACGAGGACTACATCCTCCACCTCATTCACACTTCGGCGCATGCCTACTTGTTGTTCTTCTCCAACCGCGGGCGCGTGTACCGGCTGAAGGCCCATGAGGTACCTGTGGCAAGCCGTCATGCGCGCGGCACGAACATCGTGAACCTGTTGCAGCTGCAGCCGGGTGAACGCATCCAAGCCGTCATCGACACACGCGACTACGAGACGAATCGCTATTTGTTCTTCGCCACCAAGCGCGGGCGGGTGAAGAAGACGCGCTTCAACGAATACGACTCGTCGTTGAAGGCGGGCCTCATCGCCATCAAGCTCAACGAGGACGACGAACTCGTCAGCGTGGTGCCTACGAACGGTGACGATGACGTGTTGATGGTGGCGGCTTCCGGCCAGACAATTCGGTTCCACGAGGGGAAAGTACGCGCCATGGGTCGTACTGCAGCCGGCGTCAGTGGCATGAAGTTCCGGGGTGACGACGAACTGGTGTGTTGCGATGTGGCCAAGCCCGGGGGCACGTTGTTCTTCGTGACGTCTGCCGGCTTCGGGAAGCGTACGCCGGTCGACCTGTACCGGACCACAGGCCGGGGCGGCGTGGGTGTGATCGGTATCCGTATCACGGAGCAACGGGGGCACGTTGCGGCAGCGTTCCTCGTGAACGACGGCGACGACGTGATCCTGGTCGCGTCGGGCGCGACGATCATTCGTATCGGTGTGGATGATGTCTCCCAGCAGGGCCGTGACGCGACGGGTGTGCGGCTGATGAACCTGGGCGAGAGCCAATATGTCGCAGCGGCGGCGCTCGTACAAGAGCGCGACGACGAGACGGATGACGGTGATGAGGTTGGGTTCGCCGGCTCGTCGTCCGACGAGGCTGGCGAACCCAACCTGCTGGAGGGTCCGGACGCCGAGGGCTAGGCTTGCGTCGACTTCTCCCCAAGTGGTCTGTGCAACCAAGTGGAGAAATCATGGGCAACGGTTGGTCCCCGCCGGTTCGGTCGCCGCGGCGCGAGCGCGCAACTGCGGTTGTCATGACGGTGCTCGTTTTCGCGATAGCGCTGGTCGCGCTGGCGACCGTCGTGGTCACGGCACGTGCGACGCGTTCTCGTGCCGAAGCGCAAAGCGCGGCCGATGCCGTCGCGCTGGCTGTCGCAGCTACTGATGCCGTCGCGGCCGATGCCGTTGCCACTGCGAACGGGGCAGTGATCGTGAGCCTTACCGACGACTTGTCCGGGGTGATCGTGACCGTGTCGCGAGGCGGTGTTCGGGCGTCAGCCCGGGCCGTCCGAGTCGAGTGCCGAGGGTCGTGCGTCGCGATCCCGTAGGGTGAGCGATCGTGTCCTCGGAACGAGAATCAACCGGCGCCATACGGCGCGTTGCCGATGGCGACGACGCGTGGGCGCGTCGTGAGCGCGCATACGCGCAACCGGCTTCTGAGGACGCGGTGGAGGCGTTCTTCACCGCCGATCCGGCGACCGCCGCTCGCACGCTGCTCGCGACTGGCGCAGTGACAACCGAGACCCGTAAGGCCGAGCGATACGAGGCACGCAAGGTGCGCCGTCTCGTCCGCCATATCGAGCCTTGGTCTGTTCTCAAGATCTCGTTGATCTTCTACTTCTGTATTTGGATCATCCTGCTCGTTGCCGGCACGATCTTGTGGCGGGTCGCGGACGGCAGCGGCATGATCGACAACATCGAGAAGTTCATCAAGGAGATCTTCGCGTTGAAGTCGTTCCAGTTCGACGCCACGCGGATCTTCCGGATTTATGCGGTGGGCGGTCTGGTGAGCGTCGTCGCCGCGACGGGCTTCACCGTGTTGTTGTCGGTGTTGTTCAACTTGATCAGCGACCTCACCGGCGGTGTTCGAATCACCGTGATCGAGGAGGAGACCGCTCGGCCAGTCCGCCGCGGGTAGCGTCTTCGACCCGCACCCGGTACGGTGTCACGCCGGTGCGGGGCTATAGCTCAGTCGGTTAGAGCGCACCCCTGATAAGGGTGAGGTCGCTGGTTCGATTCCAGCTAGCCCCACTGCCCGTTCCCCGCTCGGGATGAGGAGTCGCCGTGAAGCCGGTTCTGACCTTGATCCGGCGGGCGTTGGCCGCAGTCGGAATCGCGGGAGCGATTGCCGCAATCCTGCGCGTACGTGGGTCGGGCGGTGTACCTCCCCAGTCCGGCGGCTGGCGCGAGCTCACCAGTCGTGACCTGAGCTGATCGTCGGTGCGCCTCGGCATCGTGGGGTGTGGCGCCGTAGGTGCGCGCGCGGCTCGACAAGTGCTCGCGTCCGACGCGGTCGAGCAACTGGTCGTGTGCGACACGAGGCACGACAAGGCGGTCACCCTTGCGCGCTCGCTCGGTGAGCGGGCGACCGTCGTGCGTGATGTGCGAGACGCGGTGGTCGACGGCGTTGTTCTCGCGTGCGACAGCACCGCGCAGTTCACGCTCGCACGCGACAGCGTCGCGAGGGGCCGCTTCGTCGTGTCGACGAGCGACTCACTCGAGGAGGTAAGGCTGCTCCAGACTCTCGATGCCGCGGCGACTGATCGCGGTGTGGCGGTGGTGCTCGGAGCCGGGTTCGCACCGGGTTTGACATGCGTGCTCGCCAATCTGGGCCGCCAGTGGTTCGATGAAGTGGACGAGATCCACATCGCCAAGGTGGGCACTGGTGGACCATCGTGCGCACGAACGCACCACCGCGCCTTTCGCGGTCAGGCGCTCGATTGGCGCGATGGCGCGTGGATCCAAAGGCGGGGCGGGTCAGGACGCGAGCTGTGCTGGTTCCCCGACCCGGTCGGCGGCCGCGACTGCTACCGGGCCTCGTTGGCGGACACGTTGTTGCTCGTCGGTGCCTTCCCACATGTGCGCCGGGTGAGCGCACGCGTTGGCGCTACCCGTCGTGATCGGCTCACGATGCAGTTGCCGATGCTGACCCCACCGCACCCCGATGGCGGCGTCGGTGCGGTACGGGTGGAGCTTCGGGGTCGGATTGGGACCGCGACGCGGGTCGTGGTGCTCGGCGCGATCGATCGGCCGGGTGTGGCGGCGGGAGCGGTGGCCGCCCAGGCATCACTGTGGATTCTCGACGGGAGACTCGCCCGTACCGGTGCCGTGGGCCTGGCCGAAGCCGTCGAGGCCAAGCCGTTTCTTCGTGAGCTGGTGACCCGGGGCGTGAAGGCAGCGATCTTCGACGGTGCGCCGCGCGTTCATGCGCTCCCCCAGCCGTCACCTCGCTGAACTGGGGAAACGGGGGAGATTCAGCCCCGCGAGCCCACATTGCTAAAGACGACCGAGGCACGCGCCGATAGCCCTGGTGCACCGCGAGAGATGGGAAATCTCTCCCGGTTGGGTATTTTTCGCTCAAGGTCTGGGCCGGAGTTGTCGAAACCCAAGCGTGGCATCCGCTGATCAGTCGGCGGTCGAGCAGGCAGGGGCGAAAACTCATGGGCGAACCGATTCCGCAGGACCTCTCGCAGATGATCGAGGCGAACCTGCCCCTGGTGAAGCACATCGTGTTCCAGGTGGCAGTGCACTTCCCTCGACATGTGGAGCGTGAGGAGCTGGCCCGGGCGGGTGCGCTCGGCTTGGTGGAAGCGGCGCGACGCTACGACGAAACCCGTGGGGTACCGTTCGAACGGTTCGCGGCGCAACGCATCCGCGGTGCCATTCTCGACGCAGTCCGGGCTGCGGATTGGGCACCTCGGTCGGTGCGCATGCTCGCTCGCAAGCTCGAGAACGTCGAGCAGAAGCTCGCGACGCGTCTTGGTCGAGTCCCGACGCTCGATGAGATGGCCGAGGCGCTCGACATGACCCGCGCCGAACTCAGCCGGCTCCAGGATCGCATGTTCCGTTCGGTCGTGCTGGCGCTCGAGCACGAGGTGGGTGACCTCGCGGAGGAGGAGCTGACGCTCGTCGACGTGCTCACCGATCATCGGTCGGTCGAGCCCCTCCAAGAACTCGAGAACCGCGAGCTGAACGGGTATCTCCGAGACGCGATCTCCTTGTTGCCCGAGCGCCATCGCCTCGTGGTGATTGGCTATTTCCTCGAAGGTCGGACCTCGCAGGAGCTTGCCCGGTTCCTCGGGGTCACCGAGTCTCGTGTCTCGCAGCTGCGCTCGGAAGCCCTGCTCATGTTGAAGGAAGGCATCGAGGCGCAGTACCGGGCACCTGAGACCGAGGAGCCCGTCAGCACAGGTCGAGTGGCGCGCCGCAAGGCGAACTACGCCACGGCCATTGCTGATGCCACCGTATGGACCGATCGGATGCGGCATGTCCAGTTGATCGAATCGGGTGGCGCGCCGGTGCCGGTCGCGTGAGCCTGCA
>JANMVY010000063.1:0-2448 GCA_031393535.1 Actinomycetes bacterium
AGCGGGATCAAGAACTTCCACGCGAGACGCTGCAACTGATCTTCGCGGAACCGAGGGAACGAGAACCTCGCCCACACGACGAGGAAGGCGACGATCATCATCTTCCCCATCATCACGAGCGGACCGAGCACGTTGTAGACGTTCGAGTCGAAGTCGAGGCCCCACGGGATGGTCCAGCCACCGAGGAAGAGCACCGAGGCGATCAACGAGAAGATGCCCATTGTGGCGAACTCGCCGATGAAGAAGAGCAAGAACCGCAGGCCCGAGTACTCGGTGAGGTAGCCGGCCACCAGTTCGCTCTCGGCGATGGGCATGTCGAACGGGGTTTGCGTGAGCTCGGCCTGCACCGCGATGAGGAAGATCAAAAAGCCGACGAATTGCGTGAGGATGTACGGGTTGCCGATGCCGCCCCACCCGAAGATCTCACCGTTCCACTGGGCGAACACGATGCCGTTCATGTTGAGCGTGCCGGCCTGGATGACCACGCCGACGACCGCGAGGATCATCGGGAGCTCATAGGCGATCAGCTGGCCTGCGGCGCGAATGCCGCCCATCAACGAGTACTTGTTGGCCGACGCCCACCCGGCCATGAGGATGCCGATCACCGAGATCGACGACACAGCCATCGCAAGGTAGATGCCGGTGTCGGCGTTGATGAACGTGTCGTCCAAAGAAAAAGGCACCACGAGCACGAGCAGGAACGTGCTCACGAGCACCACGAACGGCGCCAGCTTGAACAGGACGCGATCCGCGCGGGTAGGGACGATGTCTTCTTTCTGGAGGAACTTGCCGACCTCGGCGAGCAACTGCATCGACCCGTAGGGGCCGGCCTCCATCGGGCCGAGGCGGCTCTGCATGAAGCTCACGGCCTTGAACAAGTAGGCGTACACGAGTGTGCCCGCGGGCAACAGCACCGCGGTGAGCCCGAGAACGACCCGCAAGATCGTCTGCTGCCAATACGAGAGCTCGACACCAAGAATCATCAGCGAGCCGTGCCTCTGTCGTCGATTCGCACGCTCATCGATCGATGTCCCCGAGGATGAAATACAGGCTGGCGAGGATGGTGATCACGTCCGGAACGTAGACGCCGCGCAGCACCCACGGCGCGACCGACACGTTCGAGAAGCTCGCAGAACGGATCTTGACGCGGAAGGGTGTGAGATCACCTTTCGAGACGATGTAATAGCCCATCGCACCGAGAGGGTTCTCGGTCTCGACCCACGCTTCGCCCGCGGGCACCTTGATGATGCGTGGCACCTTCGCCATGACCGGGCCGCTTGGGATCCCGTCGAGAAGCTTCTCGACGATCTTGATTGCCTCGCGGGTCTCCTGGAGGCGCACCCAATACCTGGCGAACGAGTCGCCATCGGGGTGCGTCCACACCTTCCAGTCGACCTTGTCGTGCACCAGGCCGACCGGATTGTCCCGGCGCAGGTCGAAGTCGACCCCCGACGCACGAAGGTTCGCTCCCGACAAGCCGTGTGCCAGCGCGATGTCCGCGGGGATGACGCCGATGCCGCGCGTGCGGGCCGCGAAGATCTCGTTGCCGAGCACGAGGTTCTCCATGATGTCGCAGAACTCGGAGAGCTTGCGCAGCGCGCCCTTCGTCTCCTCGCCCCACCCCTTCGGTAGATCATCCTTCAAGCCACCGATGCGATCGAAGTTGGGGTGGAACCGCCCCCCCGTCACCGCCTCGATCTGGTTGAGGATGTACTCACGATCGCGGAACGCGTAGAACACCGGCGTCAGCGCGCCGAGCTGCGCCGCCATGTCGCCGAGGAACAGGGTGATGTTCGCGACACGGGACAGCTCGAAGAGGATCGTGCGGATCCATTGCGCGCGCGGTGGGGCTTCGACCTCCATGAGCTTTTCGGCCGCAAGGATGAACGGCACCTCGTTGGCGAAGCTACCCAGCCAGTCGATGCGATTGATGAGTGTCGTGACCTGGTTGTAGGTACGGACCTCAGTGAGCTTTTCGTAGCCCCGGTGCATGTAGCCCATCACGGGTTCGGCGGCCACAACCTGCTCGCCGTCGAGCCGCACGATGACGCGGAGCGTGCCGTGCGTGGCCGGATGCTGGGGACCGATGTTGAGGATCATCCCCTCGGTCTCGAGCTCGACGTTCAACCGCGCGTCGGCGGCCTGACCGGCGATGTACGCGAGCTGCTGGCGGTCGGTGATCGTCATCAGCCCTCCGCTGCCGGCTCTTCGGGCTCGTCGTCGCCCGGCATCTGCTCGACGTCGACGATGCCGGGCCACGGCTTGATGCGCCGCGCGAGGAGCGGAAAGTCCTTGCGCAACGGGTACCCCTCGAACTCGGTGGGGAGATACAGCTTACGCGGGTCGGGGTGGCCGGCGAAGGAGATGCCGTACATCTCGGCCACCTCGCGCTCGTGCCAGTTGGCGCCCGCGTACACGCCGATGATGCTCGCCACGGTGAGCGTGGCC
>JANMVY010000084.1:0-2013 GCA_031393535.1 Actinomycetes bacterium
ACCGCGGCTACCGACACGATCCAGGCCTGGGCCGTGAAGAACTGCGCCGGGTTCGCGAAGAAGTAGACGGAGTAGTCGTCGCCGCGGTCACCGAGCGTCGCCGGTCCTCGGCGACCCGCGCTCGGTGACCGCCGCGCGTCAGCGGGTCGCACCGACCACGCGCCCGTGGTCGGTGCGAAAGCGCATCACGAGTGCGGCGAGGCGGTCAGCCATGAAGAGCTCGAGCGCGAACCACAGCCAGCCGAGCCCGGCGTCGACGCGCCACGCCACGGCGACGGCAACACACAGGGTAAGCGTGGCGACCGGCATCGCGTATGCGAGGAACTTCTGGTCGCCGGCGCCGATGAGGATGCCGTCGAGCGCGAACAATGCTCCGTTCAACGGTTGGAGGAGCGCGACGTGCACCAGAACGAACGCGGCCAGCATTCGCACGTCGGCATCGTCGGTGAACAAGCGGGTCATCGGCGTGCGTACCAGGAGCACCCCCACCAGCATCGCGACGCCGAGCAGTGTGGCCCAGCCGATCATGCGTCGCGACGCGCGGTAGGCCGCCGACGCGTCTCCGCTGCCCAAGAGCCGGCCCACGATCGCCTGACCGGCGATGGCCACCGAGTCGAGCGCGAGCGCGAGGAGGAACATCAGTTGGAACGCGATCTCGTGTGCGGCGAGCTCGATGGTGCCGAGGTGCGCGGCGGCGATGGCGACGATGACGAACGCGCCGCGCAGCGCGATCGTACGGATGAGCAGGTGCACGCCCACGCGAGCGAGGGAGCGCATTGTCCGCGCATCAGGGAAAAGCCGCACGCCGTGCGCGCCGACCGCGCGCGCGATGAAGCGGAGGTACACCGCGGCGGCGATCCATTGCGCGGCCACGGTTGCGAGCGCGGACGCGGTGAGACCGCCGTCGAAGCCGTAGACCCACACCACTTCGAGCACGAGGTTGATGACCGCGGTGCCTACTGCCACCTCGAGCGGCCGACGGGTCTGCTGCAAACCGCGGAGATACCCGACCCCGGCCAGCGTGATGAGCGACGCGGGAATGCCCGGCAGACTCGCGCGTAGGTAGAGCCACGCCGAATCACGCACACCGTCGTCGTCGCCGAAGAGTTGCAGCGCGCGCCGACCGAAGAACAAGCCCACGATCGCAAGCACCACGCCGAGGAGCGCGGCGAGCCACACGCCCTGTACGGCTTCGTGCGCGGCACGTCGGTGTTCTCCGGCGCCGATCAACCGGGCGACCGCCGCAGTGGTGCCGTACGCGAGGAAGATGCAGATCGAGTACCCCGACAACAGCACGGCCGACGCGGCGCTGAGCGCGCCGAGCTGTGTGGTACCGAGATGGCCGACGATAGCGGTGTCGGTGAGGACGTAGAGCGGCTCGGCGATGAGCGCGCCGAACGCCGGTAATGCGAGGCGCAGGATCTCGCGGTCCCACGAGCGTGCCTCGCTCGTCACGATCGTTATGCGACGTCTTGGTGCTGCATCCGCCAACTGGCGTAGGCGAGCGCAACCACGAAGATCAGCGTGGGTATGAGGTAGGAGTACAGCGGCGAGATCGTGGCGAGGCGCAGCGGTTCGAGCGGGGGTGGCAGTGCGATGTCGGAGAGGATCGAGCGGGTGTACGCACGTACCGCCAACCGGCTCGCGGTCTTCCCGGCGTTCGCGACGAAACCTTCCCAGATGAATATGTACAGAAGGCCCCAGCCGAGGGATCGGCGTACACGGACACCGAGCATGACGAAAAGTCCGGTGTAGGCGAGGATGCCGAAGAGCGCCGAAAGCGCCGCGCCGAGCACGACATCACGCCCCGCTCCCGTGAGGGCCGCGGCGAGCACGAGCGGTACGAGCACCAGTGGTGTCACGACGGTGAGCGTGGCGGCCGCGGCCGCGGCCACGATGCGACTGCGAGGCACCGGCCGCAGCCACAGGTAGACCATGGTGCCGTCCTCGATGATGTCGCCGAGCGCGGCGGAAGCGAACACGAGCGTGGTGAGCGGCACGACCATGGTCAGG
>JANMVY010000103.1:0-4683 GCA_031393535.1 Actinomycetes bacterium
GTCGTCGCCGAGGTCATCTTCCCGAACACCGTGCCGCCGTTCTTCCCGACCTTCGTGTTGTTCGCGCAGCCTCCCACGGCCGCCGAGTACGAGCTGCGGCTGGCCGGGATCCGGGCGCACAATCGCTGGATGGTCGACTTCGTCGCCGCCCAGCCCCACCAGCGCGCCGGCATCGGCCAGATCTTTCTGAACGACGTCGACGACGCGATCGCCGACGTGAAGTGGTGCTGGGAGAACGGCCTGCGCGGCGGCATTCTCATCAGCTCAGTGCCGCCGACCTGCAACTGGATCAAGCCCCTCTATCACCCCGACCTCGATCCGTTGTGGGCGGTGTGCCAAGACCTCGGCGTGCCGGTGAACGCACACAGCGGCACCGGCGGCCCCGAGTATCAGCCGGCGCCCGCCATGCCGCTCGTGCATTTCCTCGAGATCCCCTTCTACTCCCAACGCCCCTTCAACTACCTCACCCTCGGTGGGGTCTTCGAACGCTTCCCGAAACTGAAGTTCGTGATGACCGAGATGGGCTGCGCCTGGCTTCCGCCCACGCTCACCCACCTCGACCAGTTCATGGCGGGCATGCGGTCGAACCGGGTCGGCGAGATGCGCTTCGAGGGCGAAACCGTTCCGCCGCGTTCGGCTACCGAGTACTTCCACCAGAACTGTTATGTGGGCGCGAGCCAACCGTCACCGGCCGACATTCGTGCCGCAACCGACGTGCTCGGCATCGACCGCTTCATGTGGGGTAGCGACTACCCCCACGAGGAGGGCACGCACCCGTTCACGGTCGAAACCCTGCGCCAGACGATGTCGGCGCTCGACCGCACGACGGTACAGCGCATGCTCGCCGGCAACGCGGCCGATCTCTACGGCTTCGACCTCGACAAGCTGCGCCCACTCGCCGACAAGTACGGCCCCAAGGTGGCCGATATTGCGCGTCCGCTCGACGCGCTGCCCGCCGGAGCGAACCAGGCGTTGCTGCGGTCCCAGGCCCAACTCGCCGGCTGACGGCCGGCGGGGTACCGGCCCGCTGTCACACCCGCGTCCAGCGCGGCGGTCGCCATACTCTCGCGATGAGCTCATTCCTCTACCGACTCGGTCGCGCCTGTGCGCACCACCGCCGCCGAGTTCTGTTGTCGTGGATCATGCTGGCCCTGAGCGTGGGCGTTGTCGCCCGACTGAGCGGTGGCTCCACCCAGGATGTGTTCGAGATCCCAGGCGTCGAGAGTCAACGAGCCATCGACGTGTTGACCGAACGGTTTCCGGCCGCATCGGGCACCTCGGCGCAGGTCGTTTTCGCGGTCGACACGGGCACGGTGTCTTCTGTCGAGAACGCGTCCGCGATCGCCGCGGCGCTGGCCGACCTGGCGACGCAACCGAACGTGACCCAGGTGAGCGCGCTACGTGCGTCGGCCGACGGCGCGATTGCCTACCTCGAGGTGCAATACGACCGGCCGGCGACACAGATCAAAGACACCGCGTTCGCACGACTCGAGACCACCGCGTCGACGGCCCTCGCAGCCGGCGTACGAATCGAGCTCGGTGGCGAGCTGCCCAGCGAGGCAACTCACCAGCCGCCGAGCAGCCAAGAGTTGTTCGGCCTCGTCGCGGCCGTGATCGTGTTGCTGCTCGCGTTCGGCTCGGTCATCGCGATGAGCGTGCCCATCGCGACCGCGCTCGTCGGGCTCGCGACGAGCATCGGGCTGATCACGGCCATCGCATCGCTGGTCAAGGTCAACACCGCCGCGCCGATTCTCGCCGCGATGATCGGGCTCGGCGTCGGCATCGACTACGCGCTGTTCATCGTGACCCGCCATCGCGAGTACCTTGCGCAGGGCATGACGGTCGAGGATTCGGCCGGTCGAGCGATCGCGACGTCGGGTTCCGCAGTGCTCTTCGCCGGCATGACGGTAGTGATCGCGATCTGCGGGCTCGCCATCGCCGGCATCCCGATGGTGACTCTGATGGGGTTGATGTCCGCCCTTACCGTGGCGGTCATGGTCGCCGTGTCGTTGACCCTGCTGCCCGCGTTGCTCGGCTTCGCCGGGCTGCACATCGACGCGATCCGCGTGCCGGGCATGCGGCGGGCACGCCGAATCTTCGCGGCGACCAACACAGCCGACGAATCGGTCTGGCACCGATTCGCACGCAACGTGTCGAGGCACCCGTGGCGCTATCTCCTCGCCGGCGTCTCCGCGCTCGTCGTGTTGGCACTGCCGCTGTTCTCGCTCCAGCTCGGCATGGCCGACAACGGGAACTCGCCCGAGTCACTCACCACACGCCGAGCGTATGACCTGTTGGCCAACGGCTATGGGCCCGGTTTCAACGGTCCGCTCGTGCTCGGGGTCGAACTCGACAATGGTGCCGGCATCGCGTCGCTCACGCCCCTCGAAACCGCGCTCGCGGCGACCGCTGGGGTGCAGTCGGTCGGGCCGGCACAACTCAGCCCCGATGGCACCGCGGCTGTGATCCAGGTCATCCCGACCAGCTCACCCCAGGCCGCGGCCACCACCGGGCTGGTGCACCGGTTGCGCGACCAGGTCATCCCCGGCGCCCTCACCGACGAACCCGACGTGCACGTGTACGTGGGGGGCCGAACCGCCACGTTCGTCGACTTGTCCGACCAGGTGACGAGCCGCATCGCATGGTTCATCGGCGCCGTGCTCTTGTTGTCAGTGCTGCTGTTGATGGTGGTGTTCCGCTCGATCGCGGTGCCGCTCAAGGCCGCTGCGATGAACCTGCTGTCGATCGGCGCCGCGTACGGCGTGGTCGTCGCGGTCTTCCAGTGGGGCTGGCTACGCCAGTTGTTCGGGGTGGCAGACGTGGTGCCCATCGTGTCGTTCCTGCCAATGATGATGTTCGCGATCCTCTTCGGATTGTCGATGGACTACGAAGTCTTCCTTCTGTCGCGCATTCGCGAGGAGTACGTGCGCGGCCACGACAACACCACCGCGGTCATCGAGGGAATCTCTTCGACGGCACGTGTCATCACGTCGGCCGCGCTCATCATGATCAGCGTGTTCGGGTCCTTCATCCTCGGCGATGAGCCCACCATCAAGATGTTCGGGCTCGGTCTCGGCGTTGCGGTGTTCATCGACGCGACCGTTGTTCGCATGGTGCTGGTGCCGGCCGCGATGCGATTGCTGGGCGACCGGAACTGGTGGCTCCCGGGGTGGCTCGATCGCGTGCTGCCGCATCTCGATGTCGAAGGCGGCGCGGGTGTTCCGCTGCCCGAGTACCGCGCCGTGGCGCCATCGGCCGTCCCGCACAACGACCGCGAGCCCGTAGGTGCGCACTGACGAGCGACGATCAACCCGGGTTACGCCGGGCCCACGCGCCGAGCGCCGGCCGGCCGTCGATGCGACGCGGCCCTTTCGAAACGTGGATTCGCTGCGTGGCATAGATGCCGCGGTGGTTCGAAAAGACATAGGCGATGACACACCCGACCGCCAGCGGGAGCACCGCTCCGCTGCCGAACAACTCGACGCCCATGATCGTGCATGCGAGCGGTGTGTTGGACGCGCCCGCGAAGACGGCGACGAAGCCCACCGCGGCCAACAGGGAGACGTCGAGGTGCAACGGTGAGGCCAGCGCTGCGCCCAAGGTCGCGCCGATGACGAACAACGGCGTGACCTCGCCCCCCGGGAATCCACAACCGAGGGTGACCGCCGTGAACAGGATTTTCAACGCGAAGACCGCGAACGCGAGATGCTCGCCGCTGAGGCCACGATCGACGAACGGGAGTGAAAGACCGAGGTAGTCGTTGCCGAAGAGGAACGCGAGCGCGACCACGGCAACACCGCCGAGCGCCGGCCGCAATGGGGGCCAGGGCAGCGCGCGGGTCACGAGCGCCTTCACCCCGTGCGTGAGCTCGATGAACAAGGCGCCCGCGAGCCCGAACGCCAACCCGGCGATCGCCACCTTCGCGAGCAGCACGCCATCGAGAGGAACGTCGAGTTGCGTCCGCAGCACATGGTCGCGACCGAGGCCGTGCACCACGAGGTCGCCGACGAGCGACGCGGTGAGCGCCGGGACCAATGCCTCGTAGCGGATGCGACCGATCGACTGCACCTCGAGTGCGAACACCGCGCCCGCGAGCGGCACGCCGAACACTGCACCGAAGCCGCCACCGAGCGCCGCGGTGAGGATCATGCGCCGGTCATCGGGTCCGAGGCGGAGCACGCGTGCCACGACATCGGTCAGGCTGCCCGACATCTGCAACGCGGTGCCCTCACGACCGGCCGATCCACCGAAGAGATGCGTCACCAACGAGCCGACCAGAACCAGTGGGGCCATGCGCCGCGGCACCCACGCGGTCGGCTCGTGGATCTGCTCGATGATGAGCGCGTTGCCCTGCGCGGAACGACCGCCGAGGTAGTGGTACACGACACCGACACCGAGGCCCGCCGCGGGGAGAAGCCACAGGAGCCATTCGTGATCGAGCCGCAACTCGGTCACCTTGTCAAGCGATTCGAGGAGTACGTACGACGACACACCGGCGAGTGCGCCCGAGACCGCGCCGAGGATGATCCACCGCATGAGGTACAAGGCGAGCTCGGCCTGCTCGCGCAACGCACGTGCGATTCGGCCGAGAAGCGGCGACCCCGGGGGCGATGGAGCGGGACTGATCATCTGTGCTCGTCAGGGTAGCGGTGGCGGTTATTCCCACCGGTCGATTCCAAGTCG
>JANMVY010000113.1:0-1544 GCA_031393535.1 Actinomycetes bacterium
CGTCGGCATCCACTTCACGGCCGGACCGATCGACCTGTTCACGAGGCCGACGCTGATCGCCGTCTACATCCTGTTCCTCGTCCCGTTCGCCTACCTCCCGATCGCGGCGGCGCTACGCAACGTCGACCCTGCCTACGAGGAGGTCGCGCGTGTCTGCGGAGCCGGCGTGTTCCGCACGCTGCGGATCGTCACCTTGCCCATCGTGGCACCCGCAATTGCCTCCGCCGGGCTGGTCTCACTCGTGATCGGCTTGGCCCTGTTCACGGCGCCCGTAGTCATTGGTTCGCGGGCGCGCATCAACGTGGTGTCGGTGCACGTGTACAAGCTGGTCTCGGTGTACCCGCCCCGAAAGGACGAGGCCGTCGCCGTGGGGCTCAGCCTCCTGGCCGTCATCGCTGTCGCGGCCACGGTGGAGCGGCGGATCCGTCGCCGCGGGAACTTCGCGACCATCAGCGGGCGGGCACGCCGCGAGGCGCGCGTGCACCTCGGGGGGATGCGCTGGGTCGTGCGGGCCGCGATGCTGCTGTACGTCGCGCTGACGTCGGTGCTTCCGTTCATCGCTCTGTTGATCCTGTCGATGCAGAAGTTCTGGACGGCGAAGCTGCACTTGCGGTGGGACACCCAGAACTACCGCGACGTGTTCTTCAACGACGACTTCGCTCAGAAGGGCCTGAAGGACAGCCTCATCCTCGGTGTCGCCGGCGCCACCATCTCCGTGTTCGTCATCGCTCTGCTCGCCCGCTACACCCGTCGCGCGGGGCGCATCGGCGGAAGCGTCGTCGAGTTCGTGACGAAGATCCCGGCGACGCTCTCGCATCTCGTCATGGCGCTGGCGTTTCTCATCGCGCTCGGGCCTCTGAAGTTCCCGGGGACTTCGTACCGGCTGCAGGGCACGCTCACCATCCTGCTGCTGGTGTACTTCGTCATCTACCTGCCGTTCGGCTCCGTCCTGGCGAACGCCGCCTACGCGCAGGTCGGGCGTGACCTCACCGAGACCGCACAGGTGTGCGGTGCGTCGCCGGGACGCACGTTCACCCGCATCGAGCTCCCGCTGATCATGCCCGGCCTCGTGGCCGTATGGTCGCTGTCCTTCGTGCTGATGGCGGGCGATCTGACGGCGTCGGTGTTCCTCGTCGGACCAAATACGCCCGTGATCGGGTCGGTGATCCTCGACCGGTTCGAGAACGGCGGTTTCCAGCTCATCGCCGCGCTCGGCACGGTGATGAGTGTCGTCACGCTTACTGTGGTCGGCGGCGCGCAGCTGATCGGCCGGCGCTTGCTCAGCATCGAGCCGCCCCAGACATGACCGATATCGCCGAGCCGTGCCCGCGAGCGAACTTCGCCGATCTCTGGGACGCGCAGGCTCGGCGTACCCCCGACGCGCCCTGCCAGATCCACGGGGCGCGTCGCCAGTCCTGGGACGCGACCGCGGCGCACGCCGACTCGCTCGCCACGGTTCTGCTCCACGCCGGAGCCGCGAAGCAGGGCAAGGTCGCGCAGTACCTGTACAACTGCCCGGAGTACCTTGAGTCGGTATGGGCGTG
>JANMVY010000121.1:0-2008 GCA_031393535.1 Actinomycetes bacterium
CTTCTCCGCGAGCGTCGGGTAGTCCGCCAGCCACGCGCGGCCCGGCTCGAAGTGCGTATCCATGTCGATGATCACGTCGGTACCCCCTGCTCCTCGAACGTCGTCGTCGTTCACCAACGCTCCATGCGGCCGGACACCTCAGGAACATCTTGGAACGCGATCGACTCGATCGAGTCCAAGACGACGTCCTTGTACTTCAGACGGTAGCCATCGACGGTGAAGCGAAGAGTCCAGTGCACGATGCCGCTCGACAGCGTGCTCGGCTTGTTCTCCCGGATCTGCGTGACGAACAGATACGACTCGAGGTCGATCTCGTCGCCGCGCGCCGCGGTGACGAAGATGTTCGACGCGTTGTGCCGCAGCGGATACGGGCTGTGCTTGCGGTGGTCCTTGTTCCAAGCCATCACGGCCGCGGGCCCGTGGTTGTCGGCGCGGATGAACTCCTCGTGGGGATGCGTGCCGGTTTCGGTGCGCGACCGCAGCCGGCAGTCGTCGGTCAGCAGCGGCGCAAGGAGATCGAAGTTGCCCTCGTCGTAGTTGAACCACCAGTGATGGATGAACTCGTGGGCGGCCAGGCGGTCATGGTCAGCCATGGTGAGACAGTACTTCGATCCGCTCGCCGAGGCAGCCCGCGCGTTCCCCGACGGCCGCCACGTGCGGGTCCTCGGCTACCCTCCGCAGTCGCTGGGAAGGGCCCGAACCGAAAGGACATCGCGAGCATGGTGAGCGACCTGGGCAATGACCGCGGCCGACCGATCAACGACTCGCGCGGCTCGGTCGCGGCGGGCGTGTTGGCGGCCCGATGAGCGCCGAGACCCCTACGTCCCCCGGTCTCGACTTCGACGTCATCGTGGTCGGCGCCGGCATGTGCGGCTTGTACGCACTGAAGGTCTTTCGTGAGCAGGGCATGCGCACCCTCGTGCTCGAACAGGGAGACGGTGTCGGCGGTACGTGGTTCTGGAACCGCTACCCGGGCGCGCGCTGCGACATCCCGAGCCTTGAGTACTCGTTCGGTTTCGACCCTGAGCTCGAACAGGAATGGGCGTGGACCGAGCACTTCTCGTCGCAGCCCGAGATCGAGCGCTACCTCAACCACATCGCGGATCGATACGACCTGCGTGGCGATATTCGCCTGAGCACCAGCGTGCGCGCCGCGGTCTTCGACGAGTCCTCGAACAGCTGGACGATCGAGACCGAAGCGGGCGAGCGCCTCCGCGCCCGGTTCTGTGTCATGGCCACCGGTGGCCTGTCGGCGCCGAACCGCCCGAGCTTCCCCGGCATCGACAACTTCGCGGGCACCATCGTGCAGACGAGCCTGTGGCCCAAGGACGGTGTCGAACTCGAAGGCAAGCGCGTCGGGGTGATCGGCACCGGTTCCTCGGGTGTGCAGACCATTCCCGAACTGGCGAAGGTGGCCCAACACCTCACGGTGTTCCAGCGCTCGCCCGCGTTCACGTGGCCATCGCAGAACAAGCCGCTCGGCGACGACGAGCAAGCCGCGATCAAGGCCCGCTACCGCGAGCTACGACGTGAACAATACGAGTCGTTCAGCGGAACCGCCGGAACGACCGGTGCCGTGATCCTGCAGTTCGCCACCGACGATCGCAAGATCCTCGAGAGCACGCCCGAGCAACGCGAGACTGCACTGCGCGAGAACGGCGTGAGCGCGTGCCGCATCTGGGCCGACACTGCGAAGGACCTCGATGCCAACGAGATGGCGGTCGAGCTGTTTCGCGAAGCGATCCGCCGTACCGTGCGCGACCCGTTGGTGGCCGAAGGGTTGTCGCCCCGGGGCTATCCGCTGGGCTGCAAGCGGCCGGTGCTCGACACGGACTACTTCGAGACGTTCAATAGGGACAACGTCTCGCTCGTCGATCTACGCGGCGACAACATCGAGGAGATCACGCCGACCGGCATTCGCACCACGCAGGGTTTCGTCGAGCTCGACGTGATCGTGCTCGCGACCGGCTTCGATGCGCTGACCGGCGCGTTGACACGCATCGATGTG
>JANMVY010000127.1:0-2174 GCA_031393535.1 Actinomycetes bacterium
ATCGTCCTGGCCGACATCGGTCTGCGGCGTCCGTCGCTCGACGATGTGTTCCTCGCGCTCACCGGCCGCGATACGGCGAGCGCGGTATGAACGGCCCGCCCGCGTCCGTATCGTTCGATTCGTCCACGGTGCTGCGCCACCTGCCGCGAACGGCCATGCTCACCGACACCGCAGTCATGACGAAGCGCAACCTCGTGCGTCTGCTGCGCACCCCTCAGTTGCTGTTCTTCGCGACTGTGCAGCCGGTGATGTTTGTGCTGTTGTTCACCTACGTCTTCGGCGGCTCCATCTCGGTGCCGGGGCTGCGCTACATCGACTACCTGATTCCGGGGATCTTCGTGCAGACCGTCGCGTTCGGCGGTGTGAACACTGCGGTCGGCCTGTCGACTGACCTCGGGAGCGGCATCATCGATCGCTTCCGGAGCCTGCCCATGGCGCGTGCCGCTGTGCTCGCCGGCCGTACCATCGCCGACGGGGTGCGCAATCTGTTCGTGGTGCTGCTCATGGTGGTCGTCGGTACCCTCGTCGGCTTTCGCTTCCACAACGGCTTCGTGCCCGCGGTGGGTGCGATCGGGCTGGTGTTGTTGTTCGGGTTCTCGCTCGCGTGGCTGTTCGCGCTCATCGGCATGACCTTGAAGGAGACCGAGACCGCGCAGGTGGCCGGGCTCGTTGTGATCTTCCCGCTCACGTTCGTCAGCGGTGCATTCACGCCCATCTCGTCGATGCCGTCGTGGCTGCGGATCGTGGCCCGCAACCAACCTTTCACCCACATGGTCAACTCGATGCGCGGGCTCACACAGGGCGGAGCGGTGGCGCACAGCGTGCTCATGGCGCTCGTGTGGATGGCCGGGACGACGGTCATCTTCGCGGCCCTCGCGGTGCGCCGGTATCGTCGCGGCTGAGACATGCAGGGGGAGACACATGGCAAACGTGGCCGATGACGGCACGGAGCAGGTGCGCGCGTGGTTGGGTGCGAACATCGGGGGCCGCGTCGTGCGCATCGTGCGCCAGCCGCGCTGGCGGCCGGTGTGGTTCGCCGATGTCGAGCGTGACGGTGAACTGCTCGAACTGTGCGTGCGCGGTGACCGCACGGACATGCCGCTGATCTTCCCGCTCGATCACGAGATGCGCCTGCAGTCGGTCATGCACGATCACGGCATTCCGACACCCAAGGTCTACGGCTGGATCGACGAGCCCATGGCATACGTCATGGACCGTGTGCCCGGCCGCAACGACTTCGAGAAGGCCACCGAGGCCGAGCGCTCGACGGTGATCGACGACTACCTGCACATTCTTGCGCGGCTCCACAGCCTGCCCATCGGCCCCTTCGTCGAGGGCGGCATCCTGCGCGCCGCGAGCCCTGCGCAATCAGGCACCTACGGCATGAGCCGATACGAGAAGGTCTTCCGCAGCGTCAAGGCGTATCCGGACCCCTTCATGGAGTTCTCGCTCGGTTGGCTGAAACGCAACCCGCCCGTGTCGCACGACCGCGAGTCGGCCATCGTGTGGGATTCGGGGCAGTTCCATCACGAGAACGGCAAGATCGTCGCGGTGCTCGATGTCGAGATCGGCCACATCGGCGATCCGATGATGGACCTCGCGGCGTGGCGCATGCGCGACACGGTGATCGGCTACGGCAACATGGCTCACCTGTACGCGCGCTACAGCGAGATCACCGGCGAGGACATCGACCTCGACGCGATCCAACGCCACCATTTCGCGTTCACATTGTCGAATCAGTTGCCCCTGGGTGCCGCACTGCGTCTACCGGCCCCCGAGTCCGATCTGATGACGAACCTGCAATGGTGCTGCGAGACGAACCTGTTCGCCACCGAAGCGCTGGCCGAGATCCTCGACGTCGAGTTGCCCTCCGTCGACATGCCGGCGCCACGCGAGTCACGCGGAACAGTGGTGCTCGAGCATCTCGTGCGCAACCTGCGCGGCGTGAACACCGACGACGAGTTCGTCCAGTACCGACTGCGCACGATGTTCCGCATGGCACGCCATGCGGCTCGAATCGACGAGATCGGCGACGCGGTCTCGGTTGACGATCTCGACGATCTCCATCAGTTGTTCGATCACCGGCCGGCATCGTGGCTCGACGGCGAGGCCGAACTCGAGCGGTTCGTGCTCGCGAACGCCGACACCGCGCGCTTCGACCACGTGCTGTGCGC
>JANMVY010000158.1:0-4975 GCA_031393535.1 Actinomycetes bacterium
GAGCTCGAGCGGGAGACGCGGGCCGCGGCTGCGATCGCGCGCCCAGTGCGTGAGCATCCATGTGGGTTGCGACGCGTCGCAGATCGTGGCGCAATGCGCACCGCCGTCGGACAAACCGAGCACCGACGCGGGGTGCAACAACATTTCGCGGGTGACCTCACTGTCGCCGTTGCTGTAGTAGAACGCGGGGAGCAACAACAGGTCGCGTCCGTCGTTCGCGACGAGCAGGTCGTACAACTTGGCCTCGGGCTCGACACCTTCGGCTTCGGCCATGGCGGCCACGCAACGCTCGGGACCCGGCTCGTAGTCGGGCGGTGTGCCGAGCACGAACAGCCGGCTCGCCAGGTTGTCGAAGAAGCTGGGCATGTACGCGACCTCGAGCGTGCTTGCGCCTTCGCTGAGCACACGCTCGCGGCGTGCCGGCTGCTGCAGCGCACGGGCGCGTTCGGCGACGGGCAGGTGTGCGACCTCGTCGTAGCTCGGGCGCCCGACGAAGGGATGGCGCGAATCGAGCCCCACCAGGACACCAGTGGGCCGGCCCGCAACCTGTGGGTACACGCGCACGCCGCGGGCACGCGCCGCCTCGCACGCGGCGAACACGTCGCGCCAGAGCTCAGGAGCGTTGTTGACCTGTGTGGCGACGAACGTGAACGGTCGACCGGTGCGTTCGGCGAGGCGGATGATCCAATCGACTTCGACCATGAGCGAGGTGAGTTCTTCGCCCACCGCTCCGAGCGGCACGATCTCGAAGACACCGGAACCAGCGTCGCGCATCGCGTCGCCGATACCGAAGAGCTCGCGCTCGTTCGCGTGCGTGCCCGGGACGACCTCGCCGTCCTTGGTGCGATGGGCGAGGGTGCGCGACGTGGTGAACCCGAGCGCGCCTGCCTCGATTGCTTCGCGCACCAACGTGGCCATGCGCGCGATGTCGTCGTCGGTGGCGTCCTCGTTGTCGGCGCCGCGTTGGCCCATGACATACGCCCGCAGTGGTGCGTGCGGTATCTGCGTTGCGACATCGACCGACCAGGCGCGCGCGTCGAGCGAATCCATGTATTGCGGGAAGCTCTCCCAGCCCCAGGTCATGCCTTCGCTCAGCGCGGAACCGGGGATGTCCTCGACGGCTTCCATGAGCTCGATGAGCCAGTTCTCCTTGCCCGGTGCGACCGGTGCGAAGCCGACGCCGCAGTTGCCCATGACGAGCGTGGTGACACCGTGGATCGAAGACGGCTCGAGGAGCGGATCCCATGTGGCTTGGCCGTCGTAGTGCGTGTGCACATCGACGAAGCCCGGTGTGACGAGCAGGCCGGTCGCGTCGATGGTCTCGTGCGCGTCGCCGTCGACGCGCGCGCCGATCGCTGCGATGTTCCCGTCACGGATGGCGAGATCACCCACGAACGACGGCGCCCCGGTGCCGTCGACGATCGTGCCACCGCGGATGACGAGGTCGAACTGTTCGGCCATGGTGGGCCCCTTCCGGCTGCCGCATTGCAGGAGATCAGGCTACTCGCGCCCGGGTTCGGCCGGGTTCGTCCACCGGCCGGGGCGGGCCGGTCGGCGTGGGTCGCTCCTCGATGTGCCGCTGTAGCGCTGTCGCGGCGCATGAAGGGTCGACTCCGAGCGCCGCCGCGAGTGGTCGTGGGAGGCTTGCGGGGTGCAGAGCCCGCCGACTGGCACCGTGACGTTCCTGTTCACCGACATCGAGGGTTCGACGCGTCGGTGGCAGGACGAACCCGAAGCGATGCGGGCCCTGTTGGTGGAGCACGACGCGATCCTGCGCGACGTGATCGACAAGCGGCACGGGTTCTTGTTCAAGCACACCGGTGATGGTGTGACGGCGGTGTTCGCGTCGGCGGCCGATGGTGTCTCGGCGGCGGTCGACGCCCAGGTTCCGTTGGCTGAGGTGTTGCCGGTGCGGATGGGGTTGCACACCGGCGAAGCCGAGCTGCGCGACGGCGACTACTTCGGCTCCACGCTGAACCGGTGTGCACGTCTGATGGGCGTCGCACACGGCCGGCAGATCGTCTGTGGTGAAGTCAGGGTTGCCTCCACGCATCCAAGAGTGCTATAAGTAGCACATGACATCGGTCGGAGTGAGAGAGCTCCGGCAGCGTGCCAGCGAGCTGCTCCGCCTGGTCGAAGAGGGCGAGACGATCGAGATCACCGATCGAGGGCGGCCGGTCGCGCTGCTCGGTCCTTTGCCGCAGGGCGGCCCCCTGGAGCGGCTGCGAGCGTCGGGCGATATAGAACCGGCAAGCGGCGACCTCGACGACCTTCCTGACCCTTTGCCCTCGCGGGGAGCTGAATCGCCGTCGATGAGGCTCGCTCGTCTTCGCGACCACGAGCGTTGATGGCGGCCACCTATCTGGATTCATCCGCGTTGGTGAAGCTCGCGGTCGAAGAGCCCGAGTCTGGGGCACTTCGACGATATCTGAGGCGGCGACGGCCGGTTGTCGCCAGCGCACTGGCACGCACCGAAGTGCTGCGAGCGCTGCTTCTCGAAGGCGACGAGGCGCTGACGCGCGGCAGGGCCGTTCTCGCCCGAGTCGAGCTCATTCGGGTCAACGAACGCATCCTCACCGCCGCGGCCATGCTGCGTCCAGCGCAGATACGGTCGCTCGACGCGATCCATCTGGCAACCGCGCAAGGACTCGCAACAGACCTCGCCCGAGTCGTCACCTACGACGAGCGAATGCTCGACGCCGCAAAGCAGCTCGGAATCCGCACCGCCGCACCAAGATGAACGCTGATGTGCGGAACCCCGGACACCGCCTGCGGCCGACGGTTTCCGACCACGTCGACGTGCGGAGCGCAGCCGAGATCGAGGCCACACGACGACGATCGCGCGCGACAATCCTCGTGTGGAACCACTCATCATCGAAGCAGCCATCAACGAGCTCGCGAGCAAGGACGACAACCCCAACGTGCCGTACTCGCTCGACGACGTCGTCGCCGACGCAGTGGCTGCGGCAAGAGCCGGCGCGGCCATCGTGCACTTCCATGCGCGCGATCCCCTGACCGGTGCGCAACGCTGGACCGACACCGACTTCTATCGCGAGGCGTTCCGACGTGTACGCGACCAATGCGATGCGCTGCTGTACCCCACCCAGCCCGGTAGCGGTATCGACAAGTACCCGCATGTGCTCGCGCTCGCCGACGAAGGGCTCGAGCTGTGCACCATCGACATCTTCTCGCACCACACGTCGCGGCTCGATGGCCCCGATCGCGATCCCAACATCGAAGTGATGGAAGCGCTGAACGCGCGCGGGGTGCCGTTCAGCATCGGCGTGCGCGAGGTCGGTCACATGCGCAAGATCGCGCGCTATCGAGAGCGCGGGTTCTTGCACGGGCAGCTCCATCTGAAGATCTTCCTCGACGAGGACATGATCGGCCCCGAACCCGACGCACGCGGTCTGCTCATGTACCTCGATCACCTCCGACCTGGCGAACCGTGCCATTGGTTCACCACGCTCTTTCGCGGACGCGCTGACGGCCAAGGGTTTCGTCGCGTGTCGATGCTCGCTGCGGCGATGGGCGGCCACATCCGCACCGGGCTCGGCGACAATCCGGTGCTCGACGGCGATGGCACGCACACCAACGTCGACATGGTGCACATGGCGGTCGCGCTGGCCGAGGCCGCCGGCCGCGACGTGGCGTCACCCGATCAGGTGCGCGCGGTCCTGCGTCGTCGCGACTAACCCTGCGCGCAGCCGGCGCCGAGACCACGGGCCGCGCCGGCCCATGCCGGGTCGTCGGTGCGCGGCCAGTAGTCGCCGGTGTCAGGATGCTGGTCGTACGGCACCGGCGAAGGATCACCCGCCGCGATCGCCCGGATAGCGGCGAGGAATCGATCGACGTCATCTGCACTCGTCGACAACCCGGCGCTGGCGCGGACCGCACCGGGAATGCGGCGACGATCGCCGCGCACCACCGCGGCGCGGTACTCGGCGACCTCATCGGGTCGAAGGTCGAGGAGCCGGAGCAAATAGGGGTGCGCGCAGAAGCACCCGTGGCGGACACCGATCGCGAACTCCGCGCTGAGCCGGGCCGCGACGAGCGCGTGCGGCACGCGGTCGATGACGAAGCTGACGACGGGCAGCGACGCCACGGGGACAGCGCCCAGTATGCGAACGTGTTCAATTCCCGAGAGACCTTCGCGAAGCTGCGCGGCGATCGATTGGTCGTGTGTGGTGATGTGGTCCCATCCGATGCGTGCAAGCTCCGCGATGGCGCCATGCAGCGCAACCGCACCGAGCACGTTGGGCGAGCCGGCCTCCTCGCGCTCGGGCGGGTCGGTCCAGATCACCTCGTCGAGATCGACGAGGTCGACCGCACCGCCACCGGCCAAGAACGGGTCGCCGGTGGAGAAGGTGCGACGTGGACCGATGAGCACGCCGGCGCCGAATGGCGCGTACATCTTGTGGCCGCTCCAGGCGACGAAGTCGGCGTGACGGGGCAGCGGGCGGTGCGGTGCGAGTTGCGCAGCGTCGACGAAAACCGGCACGCCTCGCTCGTGGGCGGCGTCGATGATCGCATCGATCGGCGGCATCCAGCCCGTCACGTTCGACGCGCCCGTGAGCGCGAGCAGCTTCGGGCGAGGTGCCATGTCGAGCGCGGCGATCACGTCGTCGACGGTGAACGTGCCGTCACGGCCGCAATCGACGTACCGACGCGTGGCCACCCGGGCCCACGGCAGAAGGTTGGCGTGATGCTCGACGACCGTGGTGACGATGACGTCGCCCGCATCGAGGGGCAGCCGGTAGGCCAAATGGTTGATGGCTTCGGTCGTGTTGCGGCAGATGATCGCCACGTCGTCGCGATCCTGCCGACCGGCGAACGTCAGCGCCGCGACCCGCGCCTGCTCGTACTCGGCGGTGGCCAATTGCGATTTCCACCCGGCACCGCGGTGCACGCTGGAGTACCACGGCAGGAAATCGCGTACGCGATCGGCCACCGAGGGCAGGGCCGCGGTCGACGC
>JANMVY010000168.1:0-6269 GCA_031393535.1 Actinomycetes bacterium
ACCTATCTCGAGCCGATCCGCAATTGGCGCGATGTCGCCGCGTGTCGCGACACCGATCCCGATTTGTTCTTCCCTGTCGGCACCACCGGTGCCGCGGTCGATCAGATCGCCGCGGCCAAGGGGGTCTGCGATGCCTGCGCGGCGAAAGAGGCGTGCCTCCAGTTCGCGATCGAGAACAACCAGGACTCGGGCGTATGGGGCGGCACCTGCGAGGAAGAGCGCCGCAAGCTGCGCCGCGAGTGGGTCAAGGACCACAAGACCGTCAGCGCGTAGCTGCCACGCCGCCGCTCAATCGGACGACACGGGCACGAGCAGCTCGCAGAACGTGCCGCACGCCCCGACGCGGGGCCGCATCTCGATGGTGCCCCCCAGGTCGCTCTCGACGAAGGTCCGCACGATCGTGAGGCCGAGCCCCGCGGCACGCTCCACCGAGAAATCGCCGGGCACTCCGATGCCGTCGTCGACCACCCGTACGCGCACCGTGGCCCCGTTGCGTCCGAGCTCGATGAGCACCTGACCGGGGAGCGCGTCGCGACCGGGCGGATACGCGTGGTCGACAACATTTTGCAGGAGCTCGGTGAGCACCACGGCGAGGGGCGTCGCAACGTGCGCCGGGAGCACCCCGGCGTCGCCGGTGATGCGGAACTCGATCGGCTGGTCGGGCGAGCTCAGACCTTCGTGCACCAGGCGCACAAGGGGACGCACGACATCGATGAACGGTGCTTCGTCGCCGACCGCGTGGGCGAGCGTCTCGTGCACGATCGCGATCGACGCGATACGACGCACCGACTCCTCGACCGCGGCGCGCGCCTCAGCAGATGCGAGCCGACGGCTTTGCAGGCGCAACAACGACGACACCGTCTGCAAGTTGTTCTTCACCCGGTGATGGATCTCACGAATCGTCGCGTCCTTCGACAGAAGCAGGCGATCACGGCGACGCAGCTCGCTGATGTCGCGCGCGAGCACGATTCCGCCCGACACCACGCCCCGGTCTACCAACGGAATGCAGCTGAGCACCACGGTGACGTCGGGGCCGCGTTCGAGTTCGATTATCACGGGTGAGCGCAACGCGTAGGCCGACCGCACGATGCTGTCATCGACCCCCAGATCGCCGAGCGTGAACCCTTCCGCGTTGCGGTGCACGCCGAGGCGATGCAATGCCGACACCGCGTTCGGCGAGTTGTACTCGACGCGACCATCGGCACCGAGCACGAGCACGCCATCGCCGACACGGGGCGCCTTGTACTGGTCATCGGGGTCGCGCGCGAAGGGATACGAGCCGGCCTCGATCATGCGCGCGAAGCGATCGAACACCGCGAGGTACGTGCGCTCGAGCTCACTCATGTGCCGTGCGAGCGGGGGTAGCGACTCGCGCGTGAGCACCGCAATGACCTCACCCTTCCAACGAACCGGGATCGCGACCACGCGCACCGGTTCGCCCGTGGAGCTCAGATCGAGCTGGCCCTCGACGATGCGCGGTGTGTCGAACACGCTCGACGCAGGTAGGCGTTCGGCGCGCGTGAAGATCTCGCCGACCAGGTCGGTTCGGTAGATCGTCTGTGCCGTGGTCGGGCGCACGTGACCGAGCAGCACGAGATCACCGCTCGACGTTCGGGTGCGGCCGAACAACAACAGATCGGAGAAGCTCAGGTCGGCCAGGAGCCCCCATGACCGCACGAGGCGCTGCACGTGCGCGATGCGCGGGCCGTCGAGTGCGCAGTGCTCGCGGGCGAGGTCGGCGATGCTGGCCACCTCACGATGCTACGACCCGGAGTCCATCGTGGCGATCACCAAAGGTGACGCCCCACCTCGAGAACGTCGGCGAGCGAACACACGTCGCGTTGCAGGGCCGGCACGCTCACCAGCAGCTCGCGGGGCATAGTCAGCTCCGAAAGCTGTTCGAGCTCGCGCGCCGCGATCATTCGGTAGTTGAGGTAGTTCTCGGCGACCTCACGCAGCACGCCCTCCATTGCGTCACGATCGCCGACACGCCGCGCGACAAGCGATGCCAACGTGTCGGCGTTGCCCTTCATCACCTCGGCGGCACGCGCACCCGCGCGATCGCCGAAGTACGCGGGCAACATGCGATTGCACACGACCGCACCCAGATGATACTTGCGCTCGGCGAGCGCTTCGACGAAGAACTCGGCCTCGCGGGCGGGCGCGGTGTCGAGGGTGGTGACCACCACGAAGGTCGTACGCCGGTCCTCGAGGATGCGTGTCACCGCTTTCGCACGATCGACGAAGCCGTCGTACATGGTCTGGAAGAGAATGAAGAACTCGGCGATGTCCTGCAGGAACTGTGCGCCGAGGACGCGATCGGCCGCCGCGTAGAACGGCTTCGACGCGGTGGTGAACATCCGTGATCGATACGGCGCGATGAGCCACCGCAACAAGCGGCTCGAGAAGAACTCGGCCATGCGGTCGGGTGCATCGAGGAAATCGATCGCATTACGCGTGGGCGGCGTGTCGACCACGATCAGGTCGTACCGGCCCGAGGCGTGGATCTCGTGCAGCCGCTCCATCGCGATGTAGTCATGGCTCTGCACGAACTTGCCCGTCACGTTTCGGTACAACGGGTTGGCGATGATCGCGTCGCGGGTTGCTGCGTCGGGCGCGTGCGTGCGTATCAGGTCGTCCCATGAAGCCTTGGTGTCGAGCATCGCGACCCACAACTCGCCGCGCGGATGCACACCCGCTCGTGCGAACGCAGCGGGCGTGACGCGGGTCTCGGTGTTGCCCACCTCAGTGAGCCCGAGCGCCGCGGCCAGACGACGCGCCGGGTCGACGGTGAGCGCGAGCACGCGACCACCGAGATGGGTCGCGGCCATCGCCGCCGCCGCGGCCGCCGTCGTTGTCTTGCCGACGCCACCCGCGCCGCACGTGAGCACGATCTCCTTGGCCGAGAGCAGCGTCTCGAGCCGCAACGTCGCCTCGGCGCGGCTCATTGCTCGATCCCGAGCTCCGCGGCGAGCGCCGCGGACAAGCGCCGAGTGGTGCGCAGCCCATGGCGGCGCGCGAAGAGAAACGGCAGGTACACGACTGGCACAGTGGCACCGAGCGCATCGTTCAACGCGTCGAGGTGCACGGCGCGGGCGCGTCGTCGAGCCACTGCGAGCTCAGCCGCGTCGAGCACGTGATCGACACCGTCGCCGACCTCGCCCACCAGCTTGCGATGAGCCGTCGCAGTACGTAGGGACTCGAACAACGACTCTTCGCGCGCACCGAACAACTCGGGCAACACCTGGTTCACGATGACGGCGGCGAGATCAACGTGCGTGTTCGACCCGAGCGACGCCGCGAGCTCGATCGTCTCGGTGATCGGCATCTCCTCGGCAGTGGCCACGATGACCGCGCCGGTCTGCGCCGGGTCCTGAAGGATGTCGAGGATCCAGTCGACCTGGTTGCGTACCGCGCCGACCCGCACCACCTCGCGGATCGCCTCGGGAGCGGCCAGCTGACCGACCACATGGCCGGTGGCCGACGAATCGACGACAACGAGGTCGTAGTGCCGCTCGCGTACCTCGTAGGCGAGCTTGCCCACGGTCAAGATCTCTTTGACACCGGGCGCCGCGGTCGCAACGAAGTCGAACGTGCGGGCGAGTGGTCCGATCTTCGCGAGCAGCGGTATGCGCAGCTGAAGCCGGAGGTACTCCTTCAACGACTCCTCGGTGCTCATCGTCATCGCGTACAGTCCGGGCAGCACCTCGCGGGGTTTGTACGTCAACGGCTCGGTTTCGAGAACATCCGCGAGGTCACCTTTCGCGTCGATCTGGCACACGAGGGTGCGACGCCCGTGCGACGCGGCGAGCGCGGCCAACGCGACCGCGACACTCGTCTTGCCCACCCCACCTTTGCCGGTGACGAAGAGCAGGCGTCGGTCGAGCAGCGCCGGTGCGGGCACGGCCGGGGCCGGCGGTCAGCCGCCGAAGCCGATGGGCTTGGTGGCGCTCTCGGAGCCGATCTCGATGTAGGTCACCTTGCCGGCCGGTATGGCGACGTCACGGCCGCGCTTGTCGGTGAGCCAGAGCACGTTGTCGTCGCCGGCGAGCGCATCCGCGATCTGCTGCTTCAATGCCCCACGGTCGGTCTCGTCGGGCAGCTCGACGCTGATCTCTTTCGGGCTGTAGGTGACCCCGATGCGAACGTCCACGAAAACCCCTTCTTTCGGCCGCGATCCACGAACGCGATTGTGGCGACAGTCTGGCGCGGCGACACGCCGACGCCACCTTTCGGGCCGGTGGCCGACTCAGAGCAGCTTGAGCGCGGCGTTGTACCGACGCGTGGGGGCGAGCTCGACCGCGATGCGTTCCGCCATTTCCGCGAAGATCTGACCGACCTCACACTCGGGGTCCTCGGCGACGAGCGGGTGACCGTGATCGGAACCCTCACGCAGCTCGGCGAGCAGCGGCACCTTGGCGAGGAGCGGCACACCCAAGCGGGTGGCCAGCTCCTGGCCACCGCCCGAACCGAAGATCTCGTAGCGCGTGCCGTCGTCGCCGGTGAACCACGACATGTTCTCGATGATGCCCTTGACCTCGAGGTTGACCTTCTTGGCCATGAACGCGGCTCGTTGGGCAACACGTTGCGCCGCGGGCTGCGGCGTGGTGACCACGTACACCTCGCTGCGGGGCAGGAACTGCGCGAGGGACAACGCGATGTCGCCAGTGCCCGGGGGCAGATCGATGAGCAGAAACTCGGGATCGTCCCAGAAGACATCGGTCAGAAACTGTTCGAGCGCCTTGTGCAGCATGGGACCCCGCCAGATGACGGGCTGGTCCTCTTGCGCGAAGAAGCCCATCGAGATGCAGCGCACCCCGTGCGCCTCGGGCGGGATCAACATGTCGTCGATGACGGTGGGGGCCTGCTCGATGCCGAGCATCCGCGGGATGGAAAAGCCCCACACGTCGGCGTCGACCACGGCAACGCTCGCACCGCGATGCGCGAGCGAGATCGCCAGGTTGGTGGTGATGGACGACTTGCCTACACCGCCCTTGCCCGACGCGATGAGCAGCACGCGGGTCCTGCTCGTGGGGTCGGCGAAGGGGATCGAGCGCCCTTCGGCGTGCCCGTGCGCGGGCTGTGACCCGGCCGTGGCCGCGGGGTTGCCGTGCAGACGCTCACGCAGCGCCCCGCGCTCTGCGTCGGACATGACCCCGAATCGGATGCCCACGTCGTCGATCTCGGGGAGGGCGCGCAGCGCGGTCGACACCCGGTTGTCGATCTCGGCCCGCAGCGGACACCCGACGATGGTGAGCGCGATCTCGACCTGCACCGAGCGGTCGTCGATCGTGATGTCTTTCACCATGCCGAGGTCGACGATGCTGCGGTGCAGCTCGGGGTCGTGGACGGGGCGCAACGCCTCGATGACCTGGGCCTCACTGACGGGCATGATGCCTCCGCGTTGCCGCCCCGTCGCCCCCCGGAAAGGGTGTCCGGGGATTTCTCCTATGCCGATAGGTAGAATACCGGCGTGGACGCGGCCCCCCTCTCCCCCACCGACTTCGCCTCGGCGGTCACGGCCATCACGTCGGCCTTCGGCGACCCATCTCGCCGCGCCATCTACTTGTTCGCCCACGAGTGCCCCGACGGCGTCACCGCAGCCGAGACCGCCGAGCGGTTCGCGCTGCACCCGAACGTCGCCCGCCACCACCTCGACAAGCTGTCGAGCGCCGGTCACCTCGAGGTCACAACCGATCGCGGCGCCGGCGGCGGCGCAGGTCGTCCCTCGAAGCGCTACAAGGCCACCGCGGAGCAGGTCAGCCTCGATGTCCCCGTGCGCCACGACGACGTGCTCGTCTCATTGCTCGGTCGTGCCTTAACACTGTTGCCGAGCGAGGTCGCCGAACGCATGGCCGAGGACGTCGGGGTCGAATACGGCCGTGCAATGGCGCTCGCCATGGGCGACATGGGCGACGCGCAGCGCTCGCTACGCGCCGCTCTGCACGTGGTGGCCGGCGCACTCACCGCGCACGGTTTCGCGGCTCATGCCGAGAAGCACAACGGCAAGCTGCGCATCGTGTCCGAGCACTGCCCCTTCGGCGACTCCGTCATAGAGCACCCGGTCATCTGCGCGGTCGACCGCGGCATGGTGAAGGGCATGCTTCGTGCGCTCGTGGGCGAAGCCGAAACCGACCTCCAGTCATCGTTGCCCATGGGCGACGACGTGTGCATCACCAACGTCTCGGCCTGACCTGGCGTTCATGGCTCGGCACTACCTCGACCACGCTTCGACCTCGCCACTGCGCGCCACGGCGCGCGAAGCGATG
>JANMVY010000829.1:0-2163 GCA_031393535.1 Actinomycetes bacterium
ACTTTGCCCGCCGGCGCGCGTGGGAGCCCGTCGCTGATCACGAGCTGCTCGGGGATCTTCTGCATCATCAGCCCGCGGCCGCGCAAGAACTCGACCATCTCGGCGAAGCCGAGGGGATCGTCACTCGAACGTGGCACCACCACCGCACAGCAACGCTCGCCGAGTGCGGCATCGGGCAAGCCGATGACCGCCACTTCGAACACCTTGGGGTGCAGGTACAGCAGGTCCTCGACCTCTTTGGCGCTGATGTTCTCACCCTTGCGGATGATGATGTCCTTGAGTCGACCGCTGACCACCACGTGGCCACCGGGGAGTCGGTACCCGAGGTCGCCGGTACGGAAGAAACCCTGGTCATCGAAACCGTCAGCGTCGAGCGCAGGATCGACGTATCCGACAAGCATCTGCGGTGCCTTGGCCCGGATCTCGCCTTCCTCGCCCGGCCCGCACACGCGCCCATCGAGGCCGACGATCTTCATGATGACGCCGGGCGCGGGGCGTCCCTCGGAGCGTGCCATCGCGTCGTCGTCGCTGTGCAGATCGTTCATCGCCAGCACCGGGCATTCGGTGAGCCCGTACCCCGAGACCACGCCGACCCCGCCGAGCTCGCGCTTGACGTCGTAGTGCAGACCATCGGGCTTGGGGCCACCACCGCCGTTGCAGGCGCGCAGGTGCGGAAAGATCGGGGCGGACCCGCGTTCGCGTTGGACGTCGAGATATGCGAGGTGAAAGGGGGTACCGGCACCGGCGATGGTCACGTCCTCGCGCGCCAACACCGCGACCGCGGATTGCGGTTCGAAGGCTTCGACGCACACATAGGTGCACCCGCTCAGCAGGCCGCTGAACAAGAAGTTCGATCCACCGATGTGCGAGAACGGAAAGACGAGGGCGACCCGATCGTCCGCTCGCAGCTCGAGTCGTTCGAGGAACGCGATCGCGGCCGCCGCCAAGCCGGGATCGGTGTGCTTGGCGCCTTTCGGATCGGCGGTACTCCCCGAGGTGTAGTAGATCCACCGGACGGGAGCGTGCTCGGCGGCCATAGGCCTCGACGGCGGAGGCGGAAGGTTCGCCGGGTCGGCTTCGGGAAGCGATCGATCGGCGACGAGCACGCGGACTCCGCCGAGATCCGTGGCGACGCGTGCGGCCATGGCCGCATAGTCGAAGCCCCGCCACAGCGAAGGCACGATCAACAGCTCGGCGCGGGTTTGGCGCACACAGAACGCGACCTCGCGCTCGCGATAGATCGGCACCATCGGGTTCTGCACTGCGCCCAGGCGCGCCAACGCCGAGACGAGAACGATGGATTCGATCCAGGTCGGCAGTTGCCACGACACGACCGTGTCGGCGTGCACACCGAGATCGGCGAGCCCCGCCGCGACACGTTCGGCTGCATCGCGGTACTCGCGGAAGGTCATCGAGCGACCGATCTCGTCGACGAGCATGCGGGTGTCGGGGGTCAACGCAGCGCGACGTTCGACCAAGTGCCACAACGTGGCGTCCGCGAATACGGGCGCCGGCTCGTCGGGCGTCATGTCGGCGAACCGGCGGCGGGCGTGTTCTCGGTTTCCCAGGGCAGTCGCTCGGGGCGCGACGAATGCTCGGCGAAGAACGCACCGAGGCCCGCCGCGATACCGTCGATCGTCCACCTTCCGTGATGGTCGAGCCCGGCGACGGGTTGCCACGTCTTCCACAACTCGAGACGCGACCCGATCAACAAGATGACCTGACCGTTCACATGCGCCGCTTCGTCGCAGGCCAAGTAGGCCACGAGCGGCGCGACGTTGTGCGGCGACAACGGATCATCTGGACCGTCGGGCGTGTCAGTGCCGTTCACCGAGACCGACAGCCGCGTCTTTGCGCGCGGGGAGATCGCGTTGACCGTCACGCCGTAGCGTGCGAGCTCGCGCGCCATGCTCACCGTGAGGGCCGCCACGGCGGCCTTTGCCGCCGTGTAGTTCGCCTGACCGACCGTGCCGAGCAATCCGGCTTCGGAGGTGGTGTTGATGATGCGCCCTCGGACCTCGGCACCGGTCTTGGACTGGTCGCGCCAATATTCGGCTGCGAATCGTGACGGCGCGAACGTTCCGGTGAGATGCACGCGCAGCACGGCATCCTGCGCGACCGCATGTCGTTCAACATGGCCCAGCAGGATTGGGATGCCGTGCT
>JANMVY010000185.1:0-5198 GCA_031393535.1 Actinomycetes bacterium
GCGATCGCGGCGCGTCCGTCGACGATGCGCCCGAGGCCGATCAGCCGGGCGTCGAGGTGGAAGAGCTCGGCTACCGCAACATCGCCCGCGCGCATGCATGCGAAGTAGCGCTCGACGACGGCGGTTGCTTCGGCGGGCACGGGGTCGACGCTAGCGCGGGGCCTTGCGTAGTGTCGGTGTGGTACGCGGAGGTGTTCATGGTCGACACGTCGGGGTGGTTGCGGCACCGCACTTGGTTCGCGGTCGCGTTGTCGTACGAGCTCGACGGGGGTTCGATCCACCGGGCCGAGCTGTTCGACGAACGCCTCGTGGTGTATCGCGACCGTTCCGGATCACCCGTCGTGCTCGGCGCGCGTTGCCCGCACATGGGGGCCGATCTCGGCCTCGGTGATGTCGTCGGCGACGACATCCGTTGCACGTTCCACCACTTCTGCTTCGGGCCCGACGGTCGGTGCACGAGCGTGCCGTCAGGTGACCGCATACCCGCTGCGGCTCATGTGCCGAGCTTCCCGGCCGTCGAGCGATGGGGAATCGTGTGGGCGTTCAACGGCGACGCACCCGACGGCGAGCCGCCCGGTATTCGGGGCTACGCCGACGCCGACCTCGCGGTGCGGGCGCGCCGTACCGATGTGTTCCCGGTCGAACCCTGGGTGATCCTCGGCAACTCGTTCGATTTCCAGCACCTTCGATTCGTGCACGGTCTCCGCTTCGATGACCCCGACCCGATCGAGTGGTTCGACAACGGCCGGGTCGAGTACGAGGTGCCGTTCGAGTCCGACGCGATCGGCGCGTTCGCGCAACGCATTCGGGTCAGCGGTACCAACACGGTTTCCTATGTCACCACCGGCTCGGTCGACAGCATGGGGATGTTCACGAGCACGCCGTGCCGAGTCGGGGCTCAGAGCTACTATCTCGCGGCCACGCCTCGTGACGGTGGCGACGAAGCGATCGAAGCGCGCCTCGCCTATCAGGAGGCGATCGCTGACGCGTTGCTGGTGGACGACACTCGGGCGTTCGCCGGTATGGAATTCCGAGAAGGAGCTTTCGTGGCTGCAGATCGTCATCTCGTTCGGTGGTTCCGCCACGCCCGCACGTATCCGGTGTTCGCGCAATGAGCGAGCAACCCGACATCGTGCTCTATCGGGCCATCGCGTGCCCGTACTCACACCGCGTCGAGCTGGTGCTCGGTGCGAAGGGTCTCTCGGCCGACAAGCGCGAGATCGATCTCTTACAGCGGCCCGGTTGGTTCATGGCGATGGCGTCGAGCGGGCGAATACCGTTGCTCGAGGTCGACGGTTTCGTCGTGCCGTTCGGTGACCGCGTGAACGAGTTCCTCGACGAGCGGTTCCCATCGGCGGTGCCGATGCTCGGGAGCACCGCCGAGGCTCGCGCCGAGGCGCGCACGATGATCGACTGGTGCACCGGCACCCTCGGCCCCACGTACGAGCCCGCGCTGATGAACGTCGATCCCGTTGCGTCGGCCGCCCTGTTCGACCGACTCGGTCCGGTGCTGGCCGAGCTCGAGGCCCGACTCGGCGTGCATCCGCCGGCACCGTATTGGCACGGCGAGCAGCCGGGCATCGTCGACTTCACCTATGCCTCGATCCTGCTGCGGTTCGTGGGCCTCGAGCGTTTCCACAAATGGTCGATGCCCGATGGGTGCCCGCTCGTCGCCGCGTGGCGCGCCACGCTCGTCGACGATCCCATCGTGCAGGCCCACACCGATCTCGAAGGCATCGTCGACATGCTCGCGGAGTACCGGCGCATCTTCACCGCGGCCCTGGCTTCGTGAGCGACATCACCGGTCAGGTCGCGGTGGTCACCGGTGGAGCACGGGGCATCGGCCGCGGCATCGTGCTCGCCTTGGCCGCGGCGGGTGTCGACCTGGTGATCGGCGACCTGCTCGACGATCAGGCGATCGCGGCCGAGGCCGACGCGACCATCGCGGCGGTCGAGCAGCTCGGTCGTCGTGCGATCGGCGTGGCGTGCGACGTGCGACGCGAGGTCGACAACGAACGGCTCGTGGCCTTGGCACGTGACCGGTTCGGGCGTCTCGACATCGTGTGTGCGAACGCTGGCGTGTGCGTGCTCGTGCCGGTCACCGAGCTCACGGTCGCGGAATGGCAGCGCACCTTCGACGTGAACACCACAGGGGTGTTCCTCACGATCCGAGCCGCGATGGCGGGCCTCATCGCGCAGGGTTCGGGCAGCATCGTGGCGACCGCATCGGTCGCGGGCATGCGCGGCGGTGCGCAGCTCGCGCATTACAGCGCGAGCAAGTTCGCGGTGATCGGTCTGGTGCAATCGCTGGCGGTCGAACTCGGTCCGCACGGCATCCGCGCCAACTGTGTGCTGCCCGGCACGGTCCTCACCGGCATTTCGGGTGGGCATCTCGACCGGCACGGCATACCTGCGGCGCGGCACGAACAGGTGCTCAACGAAACCACCGCGGCGCGCATGCCGCTCGGTCGCATCCAGACACCGGCAGACATCGGTCAAGCTGTCGTGTACTTGTGCCAGGCCGACAACGTGAGCGGCACGTCCATCAACGTATCGGGAGGAAGTGTCCTGTGAGTTCCGATGACGAATCGGCGATCGAACGAATCCTCACGCGACTGCTGCTGCGGTACGCCCACGCCGTCGATCGACGTGACTACGACGCCATCGCGCGCTGCTACTGGAACGACGCGCGCGACGAGCACGGCTCGTTCCAAGGAGACGCCGTCGCGTACGTCGCGTGGCTGCGAGAGGTGCTGCCCAACGTCGCGGTCTCCTCGCACCAGTTCACGAACATCCTTGTCGACGTCGAATCGCCAGGCGTTGCAACGAGCGAGACGTACTGCCTCAACGTGAACGTGTTCGCCGGACGCGACGGCGCGGTCGATACCCAGACGACGAGCTTGCTCCGGTACCTCGACCGCTTCGAACGCCGCAACGGAGAGTGGCGCATCGCGCGTCGGTGCGTGGTGACCGACTGGTCGCGCACCGACCCACCGCACCTGCCCTGAGCGGGCCGTCGCGTGGCATGATTGCTCCGGAGCGCCAGGCGCCGATGAGGCGGCCTGTCACCCGGGAGCATTCCTCGAACGTGTGTCAACACAACCCGAAACGGGGGCGCGACGTGCGTGTGTGGATCGATCAAGACCTCTGCACCGGCGACGGCCTGTGTACCGACCACTGCAGTGACGTGTTCGTGATCCTCGAAGACGGCATCTCGTATGTGCGCGACCGCACGAACGTCGCGAACGATCCGGGTGGAGCGAGCTGTCTCGTGCAGGTCGCCCCGTACAACGAGGCCGCGGTCGTCGTCGCGGCGCTCGACTGCCCGGGCGAATGCATCTTCATCGAATCGTGACGACTCGAGCCCTGCATGCCGACGCGGACTGTCGCCCAGTCGATCGTTCGTCGCCGGTGGCGCAGGCAGATGGCACGAGGCCGGCCGAGAGAGTTGCATCGGCGGCATGACCATCGAACGCTTCGTCCCCGACGTCTCGGATGCCGACCTGGCCGACCTGCGATGGCGGCTCGGGCACACCCGGTGGCCCGACCAACTCGAGGGCACCTCGTGGGAGCACGGCGCCCCGCTCGACGTGGTGCGTCGTCTTGCCGACGCGTGGATCGACCTCGACGTGCGCGAGGCGTTCGCCGCGCTCGATCGCGACCTGCCGAGCTGGCGCGTGCCGGTCGGCGAACACCGGCTGCACTTCGCTCGCGTCGAACCGGCCGGCGGGATCCGCCCGCGCCAGCCAGTGTTGCTGCTGCACGGCTGGCCGAGCTCGTACGCGGAGTTCCGCGCCGTGGCGCTCGACCTGGCGCGTCGCGGCCACGAGGTGGTCGTCCCGTCGTTGCCGGGCCACGGCTTCTCGTCGATCCCGACGCGGGTCGGCTTGGGCGCCGACGCGTGTGCGCCGCTGATGGTGCGCCTCATGGTCGAGGTGCTCGGTCACGACCGCTTCGTCGTGCACGGCGGCGACCGCGGCGCGTTCGTCGGCACCTCGATGGCGGTCGCCGCGCCGGAGCATCTCGCCGGCCTCCACATCTCGCTCCCCGGTGGCATGGCGGGTGAGGGTGACGACCGGGCTGAGGAGGAGACCCGCTGGCTCACCGAGACCGCGGCCTGGGTCGTCGAGGAGGGCGGCTACTCGGCGGTCCAGAGCACGCGGCCACAGACGTTGGCGTACGCGATGCACGACTCGCCCGTGGGTCAACTCGCGTGGATCGTCGAGAAGCACCGCGTGTGGTCGGATTGCGACGGCGACCTCTCGCGTGTGTTCACCGATGAGCAGTTGCTGCTCAACGTGAGCGTCTACTGGTTCACGGGAACGTTCCGCGCCGCGTCGCACTGGTACTGGGAGCACCGCGTCAACCCGCCGTCCTGGGTGCGACCGGTCACGGTCGACGTGCCGACCGGCGTGATCCGCTATCCGCGCGAGTCGACGCGCGCACCCCGCTCCGCGGTGGAACGCAAGCACCGACGACTCGTGCGATGGACTGAGAAGTCGCGCGGTGGGCACTTCCCCGCATACGAGGATCCGGTCGGGCTGGCCGACGACATCGCCGCGTTCGCGGCGTCGCTCGCCTGACCCGTCGCGCGCAGGAGGGTCGCCGGCTCGTACCGAGTTGGGGGCCGGATCCGGCGTCGCGGCGGCGATGCCGGCCTTCCCGTCAGCGGTGAAGTCGCCGACCACATGGGCGTGCGAGTGGGTTCCGGTCGTGAACGCGGTGGCCGGGCCGAATGCGTTAGTCGGTGCCGCCGCCGGTGGTGCAGGTGAGTTTGGCGTCGGCCCAGTCGGCGTGGTCGCAGGCGTCGTTGTCGCCGGGGGTGGTGACGACGAGGCGCAGGGTGGTGACGCCGGTGAGGTTGACGGCGCCCTCGACCGCGCCCCCGCGCCCGACCGGCCGAGTTGCGCCGGCGGCCCGCGGCGCTCAGTCCGGGCGAAGGGGTTTGGGAAGTCCGTCGCCGCTCGTGAAGATCAAGATTGCCCGACAGCCGTCGGGTCCGGCGGCGAGGGGCCCATAGCCGGTGCCGCCGTGGGCGATGCGGATGTCGCCCGGTCCGAAGGTGGTTCGCCCGACGGTGATGGTTCCCGACAAGATGATCTCGGTGTAGTCGTCGGTGTGGGTGTGCGCGGGCGTCGACCAACCGGGTGGGAAGGTCATGTGCACGACGAGCGGGGCGGTCTCGTCGGTGTCGTCAG
>JANMVY010000188.1:0-16706 GCA_031393535.1 Actinomycetes bacterium
ATCCAGGTGCCGGTCGGTGATGCGGTGCTCGGTCACGTGTTCAACGCGATCGGCCAGCCGCTCGACGTGGCGAGCATCGACGCCGAGACCTACTGGGACATCCACCGCCCGCCACCTGCATTCGCCGACCTCGCGCCCAAGAAGGTGATGTTCGAGACCGGCATCAAGGTCATCGACCTGCTAACCCCGTACGTCCAAGGTGGCAAGATCGGCCTGTTCGGCGGCGCGGGGGTCGGCAAGACCGTGTTGATCACCGAGATGATCCGCCGCGTGGCCCAGAACCACGGTGGCGTCTCGGTGTTCGCGGGCGTCGGCGAGCGCACACGCGAAGGAACCGACCTCTTCTTGGAGATGGGCGAGTCGGGCGTGCTCGAAAAGGCCGCACTCGTCTTCGGCCAGATGGACGAGCCGCCGGGCGTACGCCTGCGCGTCGCGCTGTCGGCGTTGACCATGGCCGAGTACTTCCGCGATGTGCAGGGCCAGGACGTGTTGTTGTTCGTCGACAACATCTTCCGGTTCGTGCAGGCCGGTTCCGAGGTGTCCACGCTGCTCGGCCGCATGCCGTCGGCCGTGGGATATCAGCCCACCCTCGCCGACGAGATGGGCGAGTTGCAAGAACGCATCACGTCGGTTCGTGGCCGGTCGATCACCTCGCTGCAGGCCGTGTACGTGCCGGCCGACGACTACACCGACCCGGCGCCGTTCACGTCGTTCACCCACTTCGACGGCACCACCGAGCTCAGCCGTGACATCGCGGCCTTGGGCATCTACCCGGCGGTCGATCCGCTGGCATCGACATCGACGATCCTTCAGCCCGAGGTCGTCGGTGAGCGCCACTATCGCGTGGCCCGCCGTGTCCAGGAGATCCTCCAGCGCTACAAGGAGCTCCAGGACATCATCGCGATCCTCGGTCTCGACGAGTTGTCCGAAGAAGACCGCATCACCGTGTCCCGTGCCCGGAAGTTGCAGCGGTTCTTGTCGCAGCCGATGTATGTCGCCGAGGTGTTCACCGGCTTGCCCGGCGTCACCACACCGGTCAACGAGACGGTCGATTCGTTCGAGGCGCTCTGTGGCGGCGAGCTGGATCACTTGCCCGAGCAGGCGTTCCTCAACGTCGGTGGGGCCGAGGACGCGATGCGCAAAGCCCGCGAGCTCCAGGGTTCGTGACCCATGGCTCTCCAGGTCGAGCTCGTCTCCCCCGAAGCGGTCATCTACACGGGTGAGGCCACGATGGTGCTGGTCCGCACCCCCGACGGTGACATCGCGTTCCAGCCGGGGCACGTCCCGTTCATCGGCACGTTGGCCGGCCGCGGTCCGGTGAAGATCTTCCTCGTCGAAGGCGGCGTGAAGCAGGTCGCGGTGCACAGCGGTTTCGTGCAGGTCGCGAACGACGTCGTGTCGATCTTGTCCGATGTGGCCGAGCTCCCCGAGACCATCGACGCGCACCGTGCCGAAGCGGCGCGCGATCGTGCCCGTCTCGCGCTCGCGACGAACGCCAGCGACCAGGTGGCCCGGGCCGCGCTCGACCGTGCCGAGCTGCGACTCAGCGTCGCGGCGAGCGCCTCCGCCGCACGCTGATCTCGGCGGCTACCAGGGCGCCTGCATCGGCCAGTCGGGACGGTCGTGGCGACCGAGCAACCAGGCCAGGAGCTCGTGCTTCGACGCGCGCACGGTGACCCGCGGCGCGCGAACCGGTTCGACCACCCACGCGCCGATGGTGTCGTCGGCCTCGATGCGCAGGGCTGTGGCCCCCGGTAGGCGCGGCGCCAGATCCGCGATCGTGCGGTCGAGTTCGAGGTCGACGTATTCGGGCGACCAATCGGCCCAACGAAAAGCCCGACCGAGGTCGACGTGGTGCACCTCGGTCTCGCGCCAGCGCCGAAACACCAGGTCACCGAGGGGACGTTCGCCCGCGTTCCCGGTGCGCCCGAGGCCGTGGGCCCACCCTGCGGGTTCGGTCGCCTGCCACGCGGCCTCGAGGCGTTCGAGAGACACGCGCACATCGGCGATCAACGATGTCGCGTCGCGATCGGCGCCCGCCTCGATGTCGGCGGTGCGTTGGGCCATACCGCCGAGGTACTGATCGGCCACGGCGCCGGCTTGCGCGGCCAGGAACATGCTCGCGTGGCTGTCGGCGTTGCGGGCCACGTGCGTGAGCACGTGGGCGATGGTCCAACCAGCGAGTCTGCTCGGCCGGCGGGCTTCGGCGTCGGTGAGGGTGTTCAGGTGCTCGAGCAGCACGGCGTGCGCCGCGCGGGCTCCGTCGATCGCGTATTGGGGTCGCACGGCGCCGAGTCTCGCGCTCGCGCCGACCTGGGCGCCATCACGTGACGACGAGCCCGGCGACACCCACCTCGGGTTCGGGGTAGCGCAGGTCGAGGCCGCGCAACGTCTCGGTCAGCACGGTGGTGACGAGCAGGTTGCGGTACCAGTTGCGATTCGCGGGGATCACGTACCACGGCGCGTTCTTCGTGCTCGTCTTGGCGAGCATGACCTCGAACGCACGTTGGTACTCGTCCCAGTGCTCGCGTTCGGTGAGGTCGTCCTTCGAGAACTTCCACTGCTTGGCCGGGTCGTCGATGCGCTCCTGTTGGCGGATCCGTTGCTCGTCTTTTGAGATGTGCAGGAGGAACTTGCGCACCGTGGTGCCCTCGTCGACGAGCATCTGCTCGAACGCCTTGATGTGGCCGTAGCGCTTGGCCCAACGTTCCTCGGGGACGAACCCGTGCACGCGCACGACAAGCACGTCCTCGTAGTGGGACCGATTGAAGATCGAGATCATGCCGGACTGCGGCGCGTGCGGGTGCACGCGCCACAGATAGTCGTGGGCCAGCTCGCTTTCAGTGGGGCGCTTGAACGAGGTGACCGTGACGCCCTGCGGGTTCACGCCATCGAACACCGCTCGGATGGTGCCGTCCTTGCCGCCCGCGTCGATGGCCTGGAGCACGACGAGGAGCTTGTGGCGCCCGTCGACGTAGAGCATTTCCTGAAGTGCCTCGAGCTCAGCGCGTTCGTGCTCGAGGAGGCGCTTGCCCTCGGCCTTGTCGAGCCCGCCGTCGTCGGCCGGGTCCCAACGGTCGAGGCCGGTCTTGGAACCGGGCTTCACCCGGTAGCGATCGGTGTTCATGCCTCAGGTGTACCGGAATATCACGACGAGGGAAAGCACCGATGTGCCTGGAACAGCTGGACAGGGTCGTGCCGCCACGACCTGTTGGCCTTGATCCCGCGTGGGTGAGGCCGATGGGACGGCGACATCGCCAGCTGGAGGTCGGTCGCCCGTGAGGTCTGCCAATACGCAATCGGCTCGCGCCGAGCCACCCGCGAGTGTGCCTTCATCGTCGTTCCCGTCAGCAGTTGCTGCGGTCGATCGCGTGCTGACGGCCGCCGCCCCGGTGGTCGCGCAGATGATCGACACCGCATTGCCTACGGCGCAGGCGCTCCGCGCGCTCGGTGACGAAGTGCGCAAGGCGGTGAACCAGCCGAACTCGGTCGCCCACCCCGAGTTGGCCGATCCCGACATATTTTGGCGTCGGGCGGCCTTCCCGCACGCTTCGTCACTGGTGCGCCAACTCCGCGGGTTGCTCGTCGAGGTGGCCGATGAGCTGGAACCGGTCGTCGACGGTTCCCGTATCGACTTCGAAAGATGGCTGCGCGCCACCGCGAGCGCGGACACAGCCGGCTGTGGCATCGATCCGTGGGTGAGCCGCGAGCGGGCGATCGACGCGATCGCGGCCAAGTGCGACGAACTGCACGACGTGATCGCCGGGGTTCGTCGGCTGGTACCCGAGACTACCCGGCTACCCGACCTGCACACGGCACTTGCGCAGGGTCGCCGCAAGCGGGTGGCCGAGATGGTCACGCGCACCGGCGAGACGGCGGAGTACGCGGACGCGGTCCTGCGCGGCGAGCCGCCACATCGCCATCTTGACCTCGTGCTGGCCGCGCAGGAGCTTGCCCACGGCGCGTTGGGGGGCGACATCGAGGCGATGATCGACCGACTCACCGAGCCGATCTTCGGCCTCGGCGAACGCATGGTGTCGGTGTATGGGGACCTGGTGGCCGAAGACAACCACGCCCCGGTCGGCCTCAGCAGCCACCTCGGCCGGTAGATCGGCGGCGGTCGGGCGGTGTCGGGCCGCTGCCGCGCGTCGCGGCGGAGCAAGCCCTTGCGATTCTTCGACAAGTTTCGTACCCTTTCACACATGCAAAGGGTCGGCGCGCCGGGAAGTGGTGGCCGCGTGCGCCGCGTGCGCCGCGCGCGTCGCGTGATCGGTGTTGTGCTCGTCGCGACCGCGGGCGTCGTCGTCGGTGCTCCACCGACGGGTATTGCCGGGGCCGCCGCCCAGACCGGTCCCCGCGAGGGCAACGGGGCGACCGGATACCGTGACCGCAACGTCTGGGCCGGCTATTCCGAACGGCCGGTCGAGGTCGTGACCCCGGCCACCGGCCTGGCGCGGAACCCGACCCGATTCTGTCTGCGGCTCCCGCTGCCGAACCAGGAGGCGCCACCCACCGGTCAGGGTTCCTACACGCCGGCCGAGATGCGTGACCTCGCCCGGCGCACTCCCCTCGACCTGTCACCGGGCGCGTGGCATTCGCTCATCTGTTACAACGTGGCCGAAGACCTGCCCTACCTCGTCACCCTCGCGGTGTGGAACCCCGCGGATCCGACCGCGGGCAACACGACCACCATCGAAGCGGTCGAGGCATTTGCGCGAAACCTCATCGACACGCCGGCGCCGACGGTGGTGTCGAGCCCACCGCCAGGCCGCCAGATCACCGGCCTCGAGACGTGGTTCGCGGCAGCGGGCGTGCCCACCCGCGCCCGGTCGGCCCAGGCCGGCCCGCTGTGGGCAACGGCCGAGGCGGTGGCGAGTCGCGTACAGCTCGATCCCGGCGACGGAACGCCGATGATCGTGTGCGCCATCGACGCGCTATCCGGTGTCGCGACTGCCATCGTGCCTGCGATCGCTCCCGCGTGCCTTCGCCACACCTACCTCCGCAGCGATCGGCGCACGGGCGTCACCGCGGCCACCATTCGCGTGCGCACCGTGTACGACGTGCACCTCATCTCGAGCGACGATCCGACGCGACGGCTGGTCGACAGCCTCACGAGCGAGGTCGCGGCGGTGCCCATCACGATCCGTGAGATCCAGACCGTGCTTCGCTGAGGGCGGCCGCGACCGCCGGCCGATACCCTCGACTCATGGCTCGATGGACGCGCGCGCTGGTCACTGGCGCATCGGCAGGCATCGGCGCGGAGATCGCGAAGCAACTCGCGGCCGACGGAGTCGACCTGGTGCTCGTTGCTCGCCGCAGTGACCGTCTGGAGCTGGTCCGTGACGCGTGCGGTGGCGGCGTTCAGGTCGAGGTGCTCGTGGCTGATCTGTCGTCGCCCGACGACCTCGCGCGAGTCGCGGCTCGACTGGGTGACGACGCGCTGCCCATCGACCTGCTGGTGAACAACGCAGGCTTCGGCAGCTTCGGGCGGTTGTGGGAGCGGCCGACCTCGGAGGCGCAGGGCCAGATCGATGTGAACGTCAGCGCGTTGGTGCGGTTGTCGCACGCGGCGGCGGCACACATGGTCGGTGCGGGTGGGGGCACGATCCTCAACATCTCCTCGGTCGCGGGGAACCAGCCTGGGCCGGGCAACGCGGTGTACGGCGCGACCAAGGCGTTCGTGACGAGCCTCAGCGAGGCGCTCGCGATCGAGCTGAAGGGCACGGGGGTGAACGTGACGGCGTCGTGTCCTGGGTTGACGCGCACCGAGTTCCAGGAAGTGGCGGGTCTCGCAGGTTCGCCGACCGAACGCGTCGGATTCCTGTGGATGGATGCGGCGAGCGTCGCGCGCGATGCGCTCGCCGCCGCGCATCGTCGCAAGATCGTCCGGGTGAACGGCTTGGGCAATCGCCTGCTGGCCGCGCTCGCGCAGGTTTCGCCTCGTGCGGTCAAACGCGCCGCAGCCGGGCGGGTCGTGGCGCGCATGCGGCCGAAGGAACGAGCCTGATCAGCTGATCTTCTCGGGTCGGTGGTGCGCGTTGACCACGCGTACTGTGCCCGATTTCGACCGCATCACGAGCGACTGCGTGTACACGCCATTCGCGTCGTAGCGGACGCCTTTCACGAGCTCGCCGTCAGTGATGCCCGTCGCCGCGAAGAAGCAGTTGTCGCCGGCGCAGAGGTCGTCGGTGCCGAGCACCCGATCGATGTCGTACCCGAGTGCGATTGCCGCGTTGCGTTCGGCCTCGTCGCGCGGCCACAGCTTGCCTTGGAGCTCACCGCCGATGCACTTGAGCGCCGCGGCGGCGATGACGCCTTCGGGCGTGCCGCCGATGCCGAGCATGATGTCGGCGCCCGACTCGGCCCACGCGGTCGAGATGGCACCGGCGACATCACCATCGGGAATGAGCCGAATGCGAGCACCCGCGGCGCGAACCTCGGCAATGAGTTCTTTGTGGCGGTCGCGGTCGAGGATGACCGCGGTGAGGTCGCGCACTGCCACGCCCTTGGCCTTGGCCAGCGCATGCAGGTTCTCGGTCGGGGAGCGATCGATGCTCACCTTGCCCTTGCCCTCGGGACCGACGGCGAGTTTGTCCATGTAGACGCAGGGGCCAGGGTCGAACATCGTGCCGCGGTCGCTCACCGCGATGACGGCGAGAGCGTTGCCGCGCCCGAGCGAGGTGAGTGTGGTGCCGTCGATAGGGTCGACCGCGATGTCGACCTCGGCGCTGTTCGAACCGGACCCGACGTGCTCGCCGTTGTACAACATCGGGGCTTCGTCCTTCTCGCCTTCGCCGATGACAATTACTCCGCGCATCGACACCGTGCTCAGCACGAGGCGCATCGCGTCGACCGCAGCACCGTCGGCACCGTTCTTGTCACCCCGGCCCATCCAGCGTGACGCGGCCATGGCCGCCGCTTCGGTGACCCGGACGAGTTCGAGGGCGAGGTTGCGATCGGGGACAGGCGAGTTCTTGCTCATGGCACAAGGGTAGCGAACCGCCGCGCGGCGACCATGAACCGGACGGACCATCGCACTCGGGCGCGGTTGGCGAATGCGCGGCTCTGGCGCGCCGAGCACGCGTTCGCGGCCCGAACTGCAAGACTGCGGACGTGACCTCTTTGTGGTGTTTCCAGTGCGGTGCGGAGTACGACGCAACCGTCGTCGAGTGCCTGGAGTGCGGGGTGGGTCTCGTGACCGAGCCTCCGCTGGCCCCCGAGGAAGTGGGTACCGACGACGAGGAGCAGCTCGCGTACGAGTTCCACGACTGGGCATTCGAGTCGAGGCGCATGCTCGATCAACTTCTCACGGGGCGGGGTCTTGCCCACTCGTGGCAAGGCGCGTCCATGATCGTGCGCTCGGTCGACGAGTCCGCGGTCGACGAGCTGGTCGAGGAGGTCGAGCATGCCACGCTGCCTACGCTCGACCCCGAGCTCGAACAGGTGGTGTACGAGATGGCGGGCTGGACCGCCGAGCAGCAGACGTTGCTGTCGGCGCGCCTCGGTGCAGAGGGCATCCCGCACGAGTTCGATGCGAACGGCGATCTCGTGCTGCACGCCGAAGACGAAGAACGCATCGAGGCGCTGCTCGACGAGATCGAGAAGTCTCCCCTCGTTGCTCCTGCCCCGGCCGACGATGACGACACCGATGACCGCGGCGAAGTCGTCGATCTCGACGGGCTCGACGTCAACGACGTGCTGTCGGGTCTGTTCGGAGCGACCGATCGCCTACGGAAGAACGCACGCGACCCGAACGGTGTGCTGCGGTTCCTCGACAACGCGCCGATCATGGCCCGCATGGGCATGCCGTTCGGCTTCGAGCGTCCCGCGTGGAACAGCATCGTCGAGGAGGTCAGCGAGATCCAGGAGCTGCTCGATGACGACAACAGCGATGATGCCGTGATCGAGGAGAGTGCGAAGCACCTTCGCGACGTGCTCTTCGGCTTGATCTGACGATGATCCTCGCGGAGCTCGAGGTCTTCCACTCGCGTCCCGTCGCCCCCACTCGACGTGTTGCGATCGGCCAGGCTCTGTTGCCGATGGATCCGCCGCCGGGCCACGGTGCGACACTGCTCGCCGGTATCGCGGCGACGTTCGCACCGCTGCTCGATGGAGACCTTTTCGAGGAGTACGCGAAACTCCTGCGCCACGTCGAACGTGGTCAACGCATCGTGCAACCGCGCTTGCGTCACCGATTCCAACAGGACCGCATCGGGCTCACGCGTTCGACGCATCGACTGATCACCGACGGGCCGCGACTGCGTTTTCGCGTCGAGAAGGGCACGGGTACGCCCGAGCAGTTCCTGCTTGCGGTCGCGTATGCGTGCGCGCCGATGCCCACCGTCTCGCGCGCCGCGGCAATCGCCGCGATCAACGTCGGGTTGATGTGGCAGGGAGCGCTCGACGGGCGGTTCGTCTCGAGGGTGTTGGGACGTAGCACCGACGTTGCGATGCCCGCGCTCGCGCTGAGCGACCCGGTCGGGTGGGCCCGGCGCATCCTCAGCATCGAGCCCGACGTGAAGCTGTCGAACAGCACGGTGCAACGACGCTTTCGTGACGGCTTGCGTGGCGCACACCCCGATCATGGCGGTGTCACCGAACTCGCTGCCGAACGCATCGCGGACCTCTCCGAGGCGCGTCGTATCCTGTTGGCGTGAGCACACCGCGGAACCGAACTGTCGGCGCGGTGTTGTTGACTCCTGGCGCGGGAAGTTCGGCATCGCACTCGTCGCTCGTCGCGCTCGAGGTCGCGCTCGCACCCTTGCCGGTCGCGCGAGTCGACTTCCCATATCGACGCGAAGGACGCAAGGCCCCTGATCGCGCGCCGAAGCTCATCGCGTGTGTGCGCGAGGAAGCAGCGACGTTGGCCGCTTCGGCCGGAGTCGACGCATCGCGGGTGGTGTTGGGTGGACGTTCGATGGGCGGTCGCATGTGCTCGCTCGCGGTGGCCGAGGGCCTACCGGCCGCGGGCCTCGTGCTCATCAGCTACCCGTTGCATCCGCCGGGCAAGCCTGACCAGTTGCGCACTGCGCATTTCCAGCAGATCGACGTGCCGTGCCTCTTCGTATCGGGTGAGCGCGACGCGTTTGGCTCGCGCGACGAGTTCGACGCGCACGTGCCACAGGTTCGCGGTCGCGTGACCCAGGTGTGGGTACCGAGGGCCGGGCACGACCTCAAAGGTCATGACGCCACCATCGTTGCCGCCGTTCAGGATTGGCTACGCGCCGAATCACTCATTTGATGATCTGCACCGGTACACCCACCGGCAGGATTGCGGCGAGCGTTTCGATGTCCTCGTTGCGCAGACGTACACAGCCCGAGCTAACCTTTTTCCCGATGCTCGTCGGATCGTTCGTTCCGTGTATGCCGAGTTGGCCCGGGCCGCCGTTGAACGACTCGAGCACTTCGCTGAACCCCGACAGGCCGTACGCATAGGTGCCGTAGACGCTGGTGGGGTTCGGGGGTTTCAACAACTCCGTGGTGTAGTAGCGCCCGCCGGGTGTGGGGGTGTTGTCCTTCGCGACACCGATCGGTGCATCCAATATGACCGTTGCGCCGCGGCTGACTGTGATTCGGAAATCGGACAGCCGCACATCGATGTGGAAGTTGTGACGCGACAACCGCACATCGCTCGAGCGGATCCATCCGGTGGAGCCGTTCGGCCGCACGGGCAACAGCACGCGGAGCCAGCCCGGCTGGGTCTGCTCGACGAGGAACACCAGCAGCGCGCCGTCGGGGTTGGGGCTCGGGAGCGTACGTGCGGGGGTCGCGCCGAGCCCTGGGGAGTCGTAGATCGCGACCTTCGCGCCAACCGCCGTGGCGACCACGGACAGCCCCTCGGTGTTGGGGTCGAGGGTCGCGACCTTCGCGCTCTGCACGAGATCGCTCGTTCTCGGCGGTGGTGCGGTGCCGAGGGCGGGTCGGACCCCCGCGCAACCACCAGCGGCGAACACGAGGGCAGCAAAGGTGCTCAGGAGTAGGGAGAGCGGCCGCCGCATCGTGGGTGAACGTTACTTGGTCGGGCACCGGGGATCGGTTCGCAACCCCGGTCAGTCGTGGTGCTGCGGGGCGTCGTCGGGGTTGATCTGCTCGAGCTCGAGGTGCGCGGTCTCGGGGTACGCCATCAGCACCAGCCCCGCGACGAGGAGCGGGCCGACCGACAAGATGGCGAGCGATTTCCCCAGGCCGATGCGGTCGGAGAGGTGCGACGCGACGAGGAGCCCGAGGGTGCTGCCCGCCACCCCGGCGAGCGACACGAGGCCGTTCGCCTTGCCGCGCGAACGGGTGGCGAACAATTCGGGGCCGTACACGCCGAGTGCGGGGATGGTGGCCGCGCCGATGACCACGCCGACCAGCTGCCATACCCACATGGGCCAGCCGTGCGACGAGAACGAGGCAACGATCGCGGTCGAGCCGACGACCATCGCAAGCGCGCCCACGACCCGCCGGCCGCGTCGATCGGCGAGGCGTCCACCGAGGAACACCCCGATGCCGATGGGTGTGCCGGTGGCCAACGTGAACAGGGTGATGCGGGTCGCGTCGAAGCCGCGCTCGTCTCGGAGGAACTCGTTCTGGAGCTGCGACGCGGGGGTGCGGAATGCGAGCACGAGAAGGGCCGACACCGCCAGCACCAGCAGGCGGTTGCGTGACATCGCGGGTGCGTGATCGGGACCGTGCGCGGCCGCCACGATGAATCGGTTGGTCTCGGGGAGCTCGCGTATCACGTGCCACACGAGCGGGATCGCGAGTGCCGGCACGACATAGACGACGCGCCACGCGCGGACGTTCAGATCGGCCACTGGCAACACCCAGACAGCCATGCCCGAGCCGAGCCCGCCGGCGAGGGTCAGGACACTCAGCCCGTAGGCGCGCGCGCCGGCCGGAAGCTCCTCGGCCGCGATGATCGTGATGAGGATTGCGACCGCGGTGGTTATGCCGCGCGCGATGCTCTGCGTCGCACCGAGGGTCCAAAGATCGATCGAGGCTGCGCCGAGCACGGTGAACGCGCACGCGGCGACGGTTCCCCAGACGGTGAACGCGCGTCGGCCTCGCCTATCGGCGAGTGTCACGATGGTCATCGACACGAAGATCCCGATGCGCACCGCGGCGAGAGTGTTGCCCTGAGCGCCCTTGTCGTTACCGAACTCCTTGGCCGCGAAGGTGATCGTCTGCGTGATGACGGTGCCGAGGTAGCCGCACACCACTATCAAGGTGCACAGCAACGCGAGGACGGTCGACGAGCGCGCGTCGAGGCGGGCGGGTGGCGCCCACCACGGTGTGTGTCCGGTGGCGGGGCGGCGACGAAGTGCCCGCGCCACCGGCGCGCGGAACAGCCCGCGCCACAACGGGGCGGCGATCGAATACGTGAACGTCTCGGTCACGACGGCGTCGTCCACGCGCGCGTCGACCCACAGCGCGCGGCGGTACTCGTGGAACGGGCCCGAGCTGAGCACGAACGTGTCGAGCTCGACGCCGGCGGCCTCGGCCACGATGTCGGTGCGCGGCGTGCGGAGCTGCCCGAGCAGCGATTCGAGGTCGCATGCCGGGACCACGCGTGTGTGCGTGAAGGTGCGCGCGTGGCCGCTCTGCATGCCCGGTGGTGCCTCCCGCAGGTCGTCGGGGAGCATACTGATGCGGTGCGAGAGGTCCGCGAGGCGATCCTGGTGCGCCCCTCGGGGCCACTCTCGGGAACCGTAATCATCTCGGGGGCCAAGAACTCGGTGTTGAAGGCCATGGCGGCCACCCTGCTGGCGCCGGGCTCCTACACGATCCGCAACGTCCCCCAGATCCACGATGTGGCGATGATGGGTGAGCTGCTCGAGGCCATGGGTGTCGCGGTGCGACAGACCGGCAACGTGCTGCGAGTCGACGTGGGCGACGAGGTGGTGCCAGAGGCCCCGTACGAGCTCGTCGAGAAGATGCGCGCGTCGGTCGTGGTGCTCGGCCCGCTCCTCGCGCGCTTCGGCGAGGCGCGTGTGGCCCTACCCGGTGGCGACGATTTCGGCTCGCGTCCGATCGACATCCACCTTCGAGCGCTCACCGAGCTCGGCGCCCGCATCGAGACAAAGCGCGGGTTCGTCATCGCCCGTGCCGATCAGCTGCTGGGTGCGCGGATCATCCTCGACTTCCCGAGCGTCACCGCAACCGAGAACGTGCTCATGGCCGCAGTGCGCGCGAAGGGCACCACGGTCATCGACAACGCGGCGCGCGAGCCCGAGGTGGCGGATCTCGCGTCGTTCCTGAACCGCATGGGTGCACATGTCCTCGGCGCCGGCACTTCGACCATCACGGTCGAAGGTGTGAACGAGCTCGGTGCGGTCGATCACACGATCATTCCCGACCGTGTCGAGGCGGCCACCTTTCTCGCGGCGGTCGGTGTTGCCGGGGGCGAGGTCACACTCGCAGGAGCGCGGCCCGATCACATGGACATGTTGTGCCTGAAACTCGGCGAGATGGGCATGCGCATCTCGCCCACAGTCGACGGCTTGTGGGCCATGGTGAATCGCCGCTTGTCGTCGGTCGATGTGTCGACCTTGCCCTACCCCGGTATCGCCACCGACTACAAGCCGTTGCTCGTCGCGATGCTGTCGGTGGCCGAAGGAGTGGGCATCGTCACCGAGAACCTCTTCTCCGGTCGATTCCGCTATGTCGACGAGTTGGTGCGCATGGGTGCCGACATCCGTACCGAAGGCCATCACGCGGTGGTCCGTGGGGTGCCCCAACTCTCCGGCGCACCGGTCAAGGCTCCCGATATTCGCGCCGGCGCGGCGCTCGTGGTCGCGGCGTTGCGCGCCGAGGGCGAGACACTTGTGCAAGACGTGCACCACATCGATCGCGGCTACGAGGATTTCGTCGGCAAGCTGCGGGCGATCGGCGCGGACGTGGAGCGCGTCGCGCTGTGAGCGGTCAATCCGTCGTGTCGCTCGCGTCTTTCGAGACTGCCCGCGTGGCACCCCGGTCGGCACGTTGCGCGGCGTTGGCGCGTCGGTTGGCGAGAAGAAGCAGACCTGCGACGATCACGAGTGGCGTCAGGGCGAACAGGATCTCGTCCCATCCGCCTTGGTGTGCGAAGACCATCAGGGCCATCGTAGATGACCGGCTGGGGAACAATCCGATACCCGTCGGTTGTTGCCCACGGTGACCACGCGACACCGCTCGGAGATCCGCACGTGCTCGATCAAGCTGTCCCCGCCACCTCCTCGGCCTTCATGGCGAAGGTGCAGGAAGTCATCGAGATCATTCGCCCGGTGATCCAGGCCGACAAGGGTGACATCCTCCTCATCGACGTCGATGAGACGAGTGGTGTCGTGTCCGTCGAGCTCGTCGGGGCATGCGCGTCGTGTCCGGCCTCCACCCAGACCTTGAAGGCCGGCGTCGAGCGCATCATGAAGGATAGGGTGCCCGGTGTCACAGAGGTCATCAACGTGGCCGACGCACGATACGAGGGCACGCCGTTGTCGCTGTAGGCCACGTCGCCGCTGTAAGCCACGTTGTCGCTGTAAGCCACGTTGTCGCGGCCGAGCGTGCGGGGGCTGCCCGCTCGTGACACCGATCGTCGTGCACGCGCAGGTAACGTCGCCAAAGTGACCACCGACTTCGTCTCGTGCCATTGGCATCCCGATCGCCGCGCCGGCGTCATTTGTCAGCGCTGCGACCTCCCGATCTGCCCGTCGTGCATGCACCAGGCTTCGGTAGGGTTCCATTGCCCGAACTGCACCGCAAAGGGCAAGCAGACGGTGCGATCCGGGCCCGCCGCGTTCGGCGGCACGTTCCAGCCGACCCTCACGTTGGTGCTGATGGGCATCAACATCGGGATCTTCCTGATCGGCCAGGCCATCGGCGCCGACCGCGTGCTCATCGACTTCAGCGCCATCGGGCGCGCGGTCCTGCTCGATGGCTCGACAGGCGCCATCACCGACACGAGCCACCAGTACTACCGGTTGCTCACCTCGGGCTTTCTCCATTGGAACCTCATCCACATCGGGCTGAACATGTGGGCCCTCTACAATCTGGGCCCGACAGTCGAACGTTCCCTCGGGCGGTTGCGATTCGGACTCGTGTACGTCACCGCATTGCTGGCCGGTGGTGCCGGCGCGGTGATCGTCTCCCCGCACTCGTTGTCGGCTGGGGCTTCTGGCGCGCTGTACGGCCTGTTCGGCGCGTTGGTGGTCGTGTACCGACGCCACGGCGTCGACGTGATGCGTAGTGGGCTCGGGTTGTCGATACTCATCAACTTCGTCATCACGATCACCATCCCGGGCATTTCGCTCGGCGGTCACCTGGGAGGGTTCGTCGGCGGCCTTGTGGCGGCGTGGATCGCCGTGCACGGACCACGCGTGCTCGGTTCCAGTCGCACCGCATTGGTCGCGCTCGCCGCGCTCATTCCGGTGTTCATCGTCATAGGCGTGGTCGCGATGGGCGCGTCGAGCCAGGTGAGTATCCCCATCTGAACCCGCCGATCGCCGATCGCCGATCGGCGATCGCCGATCGGCGGCGTCCAACCGCTGCCGCGGTGGTGTCGTTCTGGGGGCCGAGGCTCAGCGTGCTTCGATCTGCGCTTTCAGGGCGCGCAGGTTGCGCCGCCAGATCCTCGCGAGGAGCACCGCGCCGATTCGACCGCCGAGCGATCCACCCATCCACCAGGGGAACACCAGGGTCTCGTCCCAGAGGAACTCTGTGCGGTTCGCTCCGGCGGCGCGCAGCGTGAACGCCCCCGAGCCGGTGACGAGACCCACGTGGCGCACGCCCATGGCTCGCTCGGGTTCCCATTGCGTGATCTCCATGCGATCGACCAGCTTCAGCGGTCCGACTTTCGTGTCGCAGTCGAACCTGGTGCCGACGCCGCGCTGCTGTGCGGACGTGAAGCGGATCGCCACGGCGTCGTGCATCCACCGGACGTGGGTCGAGATGTCCTCGACCGATGCCCATACCGCAGCAGGGTCCGTCTCGATGATCACCGAAGCGCGCACACGTGTCATGGGCGTCAGCGTACGAGCGCGGCCGGCCCGGTACGGTCACCGCCATGCAACAGGTCGAGTTCTACTGGGATCCCATGTGCCCGTTCGCGTGGATCACGTCGCGATGGATGGCACAGGTCGAAAGGTGCATCGACCTGACGGTCGACTGGCGATTCATCTCGTTGCGGTTCTTGAACGAGGGCAAGGACTACGACCGTGAGTTCCCGCCGGGCTACCTCGCGCTGCACACCAAGGGCCTGCGCATGTTGCGCGTCGCCGCCGCCGTACGTGCGGTCGAAGGGGCGGCTGCGATGGGCGCGCTGTACACAGCGCTCGGCGAGTCGATCTGGGACCGCGATCCCGAGCCTGGGCGCGACGCAATGGCGGGCATCGCGCAGCCGGCGCACCTTCTGGCGGTGCTCGCCGCGGCCGGGTTCGACGCCCGGTACGCCGACGCGGCCGACTCCGACGCACACGACGCGACGCTACGAGCCGAGACTGCCATGGGCTTGTCGCGTGCAGGCCGCGACGTGGGCACGCCCATCGTCGCGGTCGATCCTCCCGACGGTCCCGCGTTCTTCGGTCCGGTGATCTCGCGGGTGCCGAGCAACGACGAAGCCATCGAGCTCTGGCGCGCCGTGATGACCCTCGCGAAGTGGCCGGGGTTCGCCGAGCTCAAGCGCGGCCTCCGTGAGATGCCCCAGCTGCGACTGCTGGCGCGGCCCTCCGCCTGAGCTCTTGCGACTGCTGGCGCGGCCCGATGGCGTTCGTCCCCTGCTTCTTTGCGCGCTCGTCCCCCGATTTGGTGGATGGGCGCGCAAGGAACGGGTCGGAGAAGCGGCCCTTCAGCTCGGTGGTCGGCGGTACACCGACACGTGGTGTTCGCTCGCGTCGTCGAACGGCCTGCCATGCCAGTCGGCGTGGCGTTCCTCGAGTCGCATGCCCGCCGCCGCGGCCATCTCGTCGAGCTGGATCACCGTCGCATACCGGACCACCCAGGGGCGGAGCCGCACGCCGTTCTCGGTGATCTCGATGTGCTGGCCGCTGATGGTCTGGGTTGTCGCGTCGCGTCGTGCCGCCGTGAGCACGACCCGATCGAGCTCGACCGTGCGCGCCGACACGCCGCTCGCATCGTCCGCGTCGCGACCGGGGACGAACGCCTCGAGCACGAACCGTCCGCCGGGTGCGAGCACATCGCGCACGCGGCGTAAGCACGCCTGCTGAGCCTCACGGGTGATGAGGTTGAAGAAGGTGTTGAAGGCCACGAACACAGTGGCGAACGGACCGGTCACCGGAAGCTCCGCCATGTCCGCGTGCACGAGGTCGAGTTGTTCGGCCCCCGGCTTCGCGCGGAGTTGATCGAGCATCTCCGCAGAGGCGTCGATGCCGGTCACGTGCAAGCCCCGAGCGGCGAGGGGCAACGCGAGCCGTCCCGTTCCCACGCCCAACTCGAGCACCCGCCCGCCGCCGCGCCGAGCCGCCAAGACGGCCACGCGGTGTACGGTCGCGTCGACGTCGCTCACGTCGTGATACCAATCGTCGTAGACGTCGGCGAAGCTGCGGCCGTATTGCGAGTTCTCGTAGCCCTCCATCGGCCAGAGTCTGCTGCACGCGCCGGCACCGTGGACCATTCGACGCTCATCGGGTCGGCTGGCGCCGGTCGTCGGTCGTCGGGTCATCGGGTCATCGGGTCATCGGGTCATCGGGTCATCGGGTCATCGGGTCATCGGGTCATCGGGTCATCGGGTC
>JANMVY010000201.1:0-3180 GCA_031393535.1 Actinomycetes bacterium
GACATCGACGATGACCCGCTCGCGCTCTACGAGTTGTCGCTCCGCGAAGGTTGGGGCGACGGCCTGCCGATGCTGCCCGCGACCGAGGCACGCGTGCTCGAGCTCGCGGCCGCGACACCGTTCGCGCTCGACCATGTGATCGCGTTGTTGGCGCCGAATCAGGGTGCGGCCACCGTCGAGAAGATCGCCGTCAACGCGGCGATGGCCGGCGTGACTGCCGACGCGTTCGCCTACGTGATCGCGGCGATCGACGCGATCGCGCGGCCCGACCACAACCTGATCGGGTTGACCACCACCACGTCGAGCGCGGTGAGCGCGCTCGTCATCAACGGTCCGCGTCGGCGCACGTTGGGCTTCGACGACGACGCGGGTTGTCTCGGCGGTGCTGCAGGCCGCGGCTCGAACACCGTCGGCCGCGCGGTGCAGCTGTGCCTGCGCAACATCGGCGGAATGCACGTGGGCGTGACCTCGAAGAGCGTCTTCGGCCAGCCGGGGCGCACAACGGGCATGTGCTTCGGTGAAGCGGAGGAACGTTCGCCCTGGCCCACCTTGGCCGAGCAACGCGGCTTCGCACGCGACGACGAGGTCGTGCACGCGCATGCGGCGAAGGGTACGCATGCCTTCGCCGACGGCAACACTGCCGATGCACGCGAGCTCATCGCGCTCATCGCGAAGACCATCGCGTTCCCGCTCGGCAACGCGTTCCATGGTCCGCCCCGACGCGGCGAGACGATGCTGCTCGTCAACCCGCTGTGGGCCGAGCGCTTCGGTCGTGTGTTTCCCGAAGTGCACGATTTCCAGGCATGTCTGCTCGAGCACGCATGGCAGTCGATCGACCAGTGGCCGGTCGCGGCCCGAGCGTTGCTCGAGACCAAAGATCGCGTGGGTTCCGATGGGCGAGTGCACATGCACGAGCGTCCCGAGCAGTTCGTCGTCGTCGTGTGCGGCGGGCTCGGGAACCTGCACGGCATCGCGCTGGCGACCTGGGGCGAAAGCACGATGCAGTCCGCCGCCGTCACGCCCCAGCGCGGCCTGCTCGCAGGTTGAGGTCACCAGGCGCAACGACCTCACCGGTACCTTCACGCCGAAGACGTCGCGAACCGTCCGAACGGCGAACGACGTACGTGCCCGTCGCGCACGATGACGCCCTCGGCGCGCAAGCGCGATGCGTGCTCGCACTCGCTGCCCGGCACCAGGCGACCGGTGGCGTTCACCACCCGCCACCACGGCACCGAGTCGGCGGTGGTCGCGAGCAGTCGGCCGACCGCACGGGAACGTCCGGGGAACCCGGCATCGTCGGCCACGTCGCCGTACGACACCACTTCACCCGGTTGCAGCGCGCACAACACCGCGAGCACCGCAACCTCGAGCTCGCAGTGAGCGGTCACGCCGATGTGGCGTAGTACCCGTCGGCCAGCGTGAGCACCTCGTCGAGGATCGCCAGGCCGTGGCGCAGGTCGTCGACGGGGGTGTTGCACGGTGGCACGACGTGGATGCGGTTGTGCCACGTGAACGGCCACAGGCCACGCGCTTTGCACGCCGCGGCGAGCACGGCCATGGGCGCGGCGGCCGCACCGGCGGCGTTGAAGGGCACGAGCGGTTCACGGGTGTCACGGTCGCGCACGAGCTCGATCGCCCAGAACACGCCGAGCCCGCGTACTTCGCCCACGCTCGGGTGGCGCTCGACCATGGCACGCAGCTCGGGGCCGATCACGTCGTCACCCAACATGCGTGCGTGCTCGACGACACCTTCGTCGCGGAACGCGTTGATCGACGCGACCGCGCTCGCGCACGCCAGCGGATGGCCCGAGTACGTGAGCCCGCCCGGGTACACGCGCTCGGCGAAATGATCGGCGATGTGGCGGCCGATGATCACGCCGCCGAGTGGTACGTAACCCGAGTTGACACCCTTCGCGAACGTGACCAGATCAGGTGTGATGCCCCAATGGTCGACGGCGAACCATTCGCCACAACGCCCGAAACCCGACATCACCTCGTCGGCGATGAGCATGACGCCGAACTCGTCGCACAGCGCGCGCACCCCGGCCAGGTACCCGTCGGGCGGAACGAGGATGCCGTTGGTGCCGACCACCGGTTCGAGGATGATCGCGGCGACCGCGGTCGGACCCTCGAACTGGATGACCTCGCGCAGGTGCGCGAGCGCCCGCACGCCCTCCTCGGTGGCGTCGCGGGAGAAGAAGGGCGAGCGGTACGGGAAGGGCCCGAAGAAGTGCACCACGCCGGGCATGGCCGGCTCGCTCGGCCAGCGTCGCGGGTCGCCTGTGAGGCTTATCGCACCGTTCGTCGCGCCGTGGTAGCTGCGATACATCGCGAGCACCTTGTGACGGCCGGTGTACAGGCGCGCCATGCGCACCGCGTTCTCGACCGCTTCGGCACCGCCATTGGTGAAGAACACCATGTCGAGGTTGCCCGGCGCCACCTCGGTGATGAGTCGCGCCGCTTCGCCTCGGATGGCGACGGCGAACGACGGCCCCGCGGTGCAGAGCTGCTCGGCCTGCTCACGGATGGCCGCGAGGATCTTGGGGTGCTGGTGGCCGATGTTGAGGTTGACGAGTTGGCTCGAAAAATCGAGATACCGGTTACCGCCCTCGTCCCAGAACCAGCTGCCTGCTCCCCCGGCGATGACGACGGGTGCGAGGGCACCCTGCGCCGACCACGAGTGGAACACATGGCGACGATCGTCGGTGAACGCCGCGCTCGCAGAAGTGTCGGGTGTCGTCATGCGCGTCAGCGTATTGGTCGCCCCGAAGGTTGAACAGCGTGGCGGCGGCGGGGTCGGTCGCATTACGATCCGGCGCACGGGCAGGGTCATCGGTGGTTGCGAGGGGTCGCCCCCTCGACGAGAAGCGAGGCGTCATGGCAAGGACCGTGCGGGCGGCGTTGCTGCAGACCGATTGGACCGGCGACAAGGCGTCGATGATCGACCGCCACGAAGCCGCGGTTCACGAGGCTGCCGCCGCGGGGGCGCAGGTCATGTGCTTCCAGGAGCTCTTCTACGGCCCGTACTTCTGCCAGGTGCAGGACCCGTCGTACTACGCCTACACCGAGGCCATCCCCGACGGCCCGACCACGCAGCGCTTCGCGGCGATTGCGAAAGAGGTCGCCATGGTGCTCGTGCTGCCGATGTACGAGGTCGTGCGCGACGGGTTGTACTACAAC
>JANMVY010000203.1:0-2180 GCA_031393535.1 Actinomycetes bacterium
GCCGCGGCGCACTGAGTCTTTCGTCCGCGGACGCAAGAGAAACCAAGGAGCAACAACCACAATGAGCACCCTCGCAACGATCCTGGCGCAGACGACCCAGCTGACCGCTTCGGAGCAGAAGAACAACAATGCCGCGATCGGCGCCGGCTTCGCGTACGGCCTCGCGGCCATCGGGCCGGGCATCGGCATCGGCTACGTGGTCGGTCAGGCCGTGCAGGCAATGGCCCGCCAGCCCGAGGCCGCCGGTCAGGTCCAGACGACCATGTTCCTCGGCATTGCCTTCACCGAGGCGCTCGCCTTGATCGGCTTCGTCGTCTTCATCCTCCTCAAGTTCGCCTGAGCCTTGCGCAGGTTTGTTCCTGACCAGGTGCTGAGCGACCGAACCCGAAAGGCTCGAACGTGCTGACAATCGCGCTGCTCCGACTCGCCGAAACCGGCGTCGCGGCCGCGAGCGGAGTGAAAGAATCGTCCAACCCCGTCATCCCCGACTTGAGCGAGGTTGTCTGGGCGGCGATCTGCTTCTTCTTGCTGCTGTTGCTCGTGTACACCGTGTTGATGCCGACGTTGCGCGGGCTCATGGCCGAGCGCGACGCCAAGATCCGCGGCGACCGCGATGCTGCCGATCGCACGCGCGACGCGCTCGGTCTCGTGCGGCGCGACTACGACGCCGCGCTCGCCGACGCTCGCCTCGAGGCGAACCGCCTCATCGAGGGGGCCCGGGCCGAGGCCGACGAACATCGTCAGGGCCGCCAGGCCGTAGCCGACCGCGAGATCGCGGCGTTACGCCAGGCGACCCAGCAGGAAATCGCCGGGGCGCGCGCCGCCGCGATCGGCCGCGTGCACGGCGACGTGGTCGACCTGGCAGTGAGCGCGGCGTCGGCGGTCATGCAGCGCCCCATCGACCGGTCGGGGGCCGTCGCCATCATCGACCGTGCCCTGAGCAACTGAAGAGGCTGCGATGAGCGCACATTCCATCCGAATCATTCTGGCGGCCACCGGCGAGACCGGGGCCAGCGGCGAGGCCGGTGTCACGACGGCAACCACAGCTGTCGAAAAGCACCGAAGCCACAACAGCTTCTACGGCGACAAGAACGAGCTCTATTGGGGCACCGCGGCCTTTCTCATCCTTCTTGTCTTGTTCATCCGCAAGGGCGTGCCGGTCGTCAAGAAGGCAGCCACGGACCGCTCGCAGCGCATCGCCGACGAGATCTCGGCCGGCGAAGCAGCGAAGGCAGGTGCCGAGAGCGATCTCGCGACCCTCGAGGCCAGCCTGGGGAACTCGGCGGCCGATGCCGAGGCGATCGTCGCCGAGGCCCGCACCCGGGCCGCGACGGTGAAGGCCGATCTGATGGCCCGCGCCGACGTCGACGTCGACGCCTCCACGCAGCGGGCTCGCATCGAGATCGAAGCGTCGAGGCAGCAGGCCTTTGCGGACCTGCAGGCCGAGGTCGCCGCCATGACAATTACCGCGACGCACGCCGTGGTCCACGAGAACCTGACTGCGGCGGTGCAGGCCGACCTCATCGAGCAGTTCATCAGCCAACTGGGGGCGACGCGATGAGCCGCACAGAGCAGGTCCGCAGGCCCCATCAGAAGGCGCAGGTGCAGCGATGAGCGACCTCATCTCGAGCTACGCCGGGGCGTTCCATGCGGTCGCCGCCGCCGAAGGCAACCTCGCCACGGTCGAAGACGAACTGTTCCGCATCGGGCAGGCCATCGAGGCCAACGACGAGTTGCGATCCACGTTGTCCGACGCCGCCCTGCCGGCTACCCGGCGCCAGCAGGTCGTCGAGGACCTCCTCGCGGGCAAGGCATCAGCCACCACCAACGGCCTCGTGTCGCTGGCCGTGGGCGCCGGTCGCGGCAGTGACCTGCCGGCGATCGTGCGGGCGCTCATCGAACGCTCCGCGGCCTCCCGCAACAAGGCGGTCGCCCAGGTGCGCAGCGCAGTTCCGCTCACCACCGACCAGACCACACGCCTCGCCGCGGCGATCACGGCCGCTACGGGCAAAGACGTCGAGATCAAGGTGGTGATCGACCCCTCGGTACTCGGGGGGCTCGTCACCCAGATCGGCGACACCGTCATCGACGGCAGCGTCCGTCACCGCCTCAACCAAGTGCGCGAAGCGATCGCGTGAGCTCGGAGACCTGTAATGGCTGACCTGATGATCAACACCGCC
>JANMVY010000236.1:0-4009 GCA_031393535.1 Actinomycetes bacterium
GGCGCCACGTGGGTGTCGTTCGCGTGGGACTTCTCGACGCAGGCCGAGACGCTCGACTTCGTCGACGGGTTCGCCGCGTCGTACCTCGGCGCGCACCGGGTCTGACACGAGCCGCTACCTCACTGTTCAGGGCGAGCCGCCGGAACCGGCGCTGGCGACAACGCCCGCCGCTATGAACGCGTCGATTTCTTGGTCCGAGTAACCGAGCTCTGACAAGACACCGTGGGTGTCGGCCCCGGCGGCGCGCGCGCCGCCGGGGCGATGCGGATGTTGACTGTGCACGACCGGCCCATGGCGCCGGTAGGGGCCGACGATCGAGTCGGGAGCATCGACGACCATGCCCTGTTGTTCGGCCCACTCCTTCGCGAACAGCCATTGGCTGTATGTGCCGTAGTCGGCGCGCACACATGCAACGCCCAGCGTCGTCAGTTCGGTTTCCAGCGCGTCGGCTTCGTGGCGCGCGAACGTCGCGGCGAGCGTGTGCGCGAGGGCCTCGTCATTGGCTGCCCGCGCCTCGGCGGTCGAGAACCGATTGTCCGCTGCAAGGTGTGCGATGCCGAGTGCGTCGCACAGCCGAAGAAAGTCGCGCGGTCGAGGCGCGGCAAGGAATACCCAGCCGTCGGTTGTCTGATAAAGGCGGTAGAGCGCAGAGAGTCCGTGCAGCCCCGCATCGGGTTCAGGTCGTGCCGGTCGACCGTCGTAGTCGATGAAGTGCTCGGACATCGTCCACGCGCACGACAACATCATGCGCGTCTCCAACGAGATCGCTTCACCGGTGCGCGACTGCGCGTAGAGACCCATCGCCACTGCCGCGGCGGCGACGACCGCCGAGTTGAAGTCGGGATTCGCTTCATTGGCGAGCGCGAGGCGCCGGCTGACGGCGATCGTTTCGTCCGACTCCAGTTCGCGATCGGGCGGCGGGGGACAACCTGCACCTGCTTGCGCGTACGCGCCGCCGGCGACCGCCCCACCCGTGACGTGGAAGGCCGGAGCGTAGGCCTTCGGGCCGGTTGAACCGTATGAACCGTTGTACAGGTACACGATGCGCGGGTTGATGGCGCGTACCGTTTCGAAGTCGATGCCGAGTCGTTCCGGGACACCGGGTCGATAGCTGTGCATGAGGACGTCCGCACGAGCGATGAGGCGATGCACGATGTCGCGTGCGGCCGGCGCCTTGAGATCGATCATGACGCTCTGCTTGCCCTGCACGATCTTCATCGCGACCGCGCCGGTGGCGCGCATGGGATCGCCGCCGAGTGGCTCGAGTTTGATCACCCTCGCGCCGAGGTCGGCGAGCTGCGCTGCGGCGAAGGGCAACGCGATCCACATACCGAGCTCGATCACGGTGACGCCCGCGAGTAGCCCCGAACCGGGTAACTCGTCACCTCGTGAGTGCGAGTTCGTCGGTGCGAAGGTCGCCTCGCTGCGTTCGGTGTCAGCGCGACTGTCAAGCGATGGTGCCGCGCCGCGAGGGAGCAACGGGTTGGCGGGCACGTCGATCATCGGGCCGAGCTGACTGGTGTCACCGTGTACCGGATCGTGCAACTCGACCGTGTCGCCGATGGCCAAGAACTGCGGGTGTCGCAACGCGTCACCCGGCGCGTGGAACCGCTCGACCGACAGGTTGCGCTCGGTCGAGAAACACTGCTGCCACTGCGCCCAGGTCTTGGATGCGACGCGTTCGAGCACACGAGCACGGACGGCACGCTTCACCGCAGGGTCGGTCGATGCGTAGAGCGCAGCCGCATCGAGCTCATGGTCGAGGTCGAGCGCACGGAGGAAGTCCGCGAACAGCGCCGGACCGTTTTGCGCGAACTGAATCCAGATCCCGTCCACGGTGCGGCCGTTGGCATACGGAAGGAACGGTGCGTCTTCTCGGCGTTGGGGCGCTGATGAACCAGGAGCCCAGGACAACAGGTCATACACGCTGAGCGCGTTCGTAAGGCTCGTTTCGACGAGCTGACCTCGGCCGTCGCGTTCGCGTTCGCGTAACGCGGCAAAGACGCCGAGCACCATTGCCGCGGCAGCAGCGTGCGCGGTCACCGGCACCGCGGTGAACGCAGGCCGCTCGCCACCGGCAAGGGACGAGAAATCGAGCATGCGTCCACCGCGCGCTTGCATGACGCCGTCGTAGACGGGAATGTCGCGATACGGCCCTTGGTATCCAAAGCCGCTGAGCCTCGCGACGACGAGCCGGGGACCGACGGCGCGGAGCGCCTCGTATGCGAGTCCGAACCGGTCGGTGCTCGCCGGCTTGAGCCCGATCATGCAGACATCAGCTTCGCCGATGAGCTCCATCACGCGTGCGCGGTCTGGTGCCTGCGTGAGATCGGCCACCATGCTCTGCTTGCCGCGTGCCCACATCGCGAATGCTGGTTGATCGCGCAGCGGACTCCCGCCGGGGGGCTCGACCATGATGACCTCGGCCCCGGCATCGGCGAGCACCACGCCGGCCACCGAGAGCGCAGCGCTGTTGCCGATCTCGACGACCCGCAGACCAGATGCGATCCCACCGCCGTGTCCGCTCACGTACACCCCCGCCGATCGCGACCCTGACCCGGCGGCGCACGCTACTCGCCCTGTCTTCAGCGCCGGCACTGTCGTCCGGGGCGGTCGCTGCGCGCACTTCGGCAGTTCATTGCGCGAATTTCCCCCGATTCGGGGGAGGAGCGCGCAACGAACCCTCGCTGAGCGCGCCTTCCGGTGCTCGTGTGGCAGTTGCATTGGGCGGGGCTCGACACTGCACCAGGCGGTGTGGTCGCGAGCTGAATACGTGGATGGGGCGTCGTATGCGAAGCGGTCGTCGGATGGTTTTCGTGGGAGCGGGCCGACCGCTCGAGTGCGAGGTGGGCGACATCGGCACGCCCGCGCCGGGTGGGCTCGTGGTGCGTACGACGATCGCGGGCGTGTGCGGTACCGACGCGCATCGGCTCGACGGCGATCTGCCTGACCCCGGTCGTGCGGTGACCTTCGGGCACGAGGGCATCGGCGTGGTGGAGGAGCTCGGCGCGGGCGTCACCGCGGATATGGATGGCCTTCCGCTGCGCGTTGGCGACACGGTGTATTGGTCGCCGTCGAGTCGTCAGCCGGGCATCGCGTCCGAGCTCGGCTGGCCGCCGCCGGCCGAGTTGGCGAACCCTGCCGCGTATCAGGACTATGCGACCTTGCCGCCGTCGAACGTGGTGTGTCGCGTCCCGGACGACACCGACCCCGAAGCCGTGATCGCATTCGGTTGCGCGATGCCCACTGCACTCGGTGGCATAGCGCGACTTGGGGGTGTGCGACCAGGGCAGAGCGTGGTGGTGCAGGGGTGCGGGCCGGTCGGTCTCGCTTCGACGTTCCTTGCCGGTCTCACCGCGGCACGGCAGGTGATCGTGATCGGCGCACCCGACAATCGTCTTGCCGCGGCGGCGCGCCTCGGTGCGACGACGACGATCGCGTTCGAGCGCACAACCGTGGCGGAACGCCGCGCGCACTCAACAATCGGAGTCAATCGATCATCGGCAGCATGGGGCAAACGCAGCTCACCGACTATCGGACCACCATCCAACTCGCGCACCGACACGGCGCGCGTCTCGGCTTCGCAGACTTGATCACGCACCGCTTCGGTCTCATGCAACTCGAGGACGCCATCGCCGTCGCCCGTGCCGGCGAAGCCATCAAAGCCATCGTGGTGCCGGCGCTCGACGCGGGCTGAATCGAGCCGATGTTCGCAGCGAGCTCCGAGGGCTTCCGCCGAGCGTGCTGCGTCATACTGTTCGGGTGACGGCTCGCGCCTTGTCTGATCGTTGTGACCGGACGGCCACGGTGCTGTCCGGCGGCGGGTGTGTCGCTGCGGGGTGCCTGCTGGTCGTATGCGCGTGGTTGCGGCCGGATGTTGCGATCGGTCTGGTCGTGCTCGGCGCCGTTTTCGTGACGCTGGAGCGACGCTGGCCGGTGGTGGAGCAGCGCGTCTTTCGGCGTGGCTGGGCGGTCGACGTGGTGCATTTCGTCGTCGACCAGGTTCTGG
>JANMVY010000247.1:0-5684 GCA_031393535.1 Actinomycetes bacterium
TGGCGCTACCACTATCCACAGCGCGCCTTTCCATACGAACAGCTGCGCGTCGAGAACGAACGGCGCGGCAAGGACGATCCTGAGTACGAGCTGCTCGACACGGGAGTATTCGACGACGATCGCTACTGGTGCGTCACCGTCGAGTACGCGAAGGCCGCTCCGGGCGACACGTGCATGCGCATCACGGTGCGCAACGAGGGTCCTGACACCGCGACCATCGACGTCGCGCCGACGTTGTGGTTCCGCAACACCTGGTCATGGGAGGGTGACCGCGCGCGACCGTCGATCATGCGCGAGACGTCGCGGTTCGTCGCCCGCCATGAACACCTGGGCACGATGGTGCTCAACTGCGGCGCGTGCGAGGGAGTCGCTCCGTCCTTGCTCGTGTGCGACAACGAGACGAACACGCAGCGTCTCTTCGACGTCGCCCCCGACCGGCCGGCCTTTCCGAAGGACGCGATCAACGACGAGATCGTCGGCGGGCACGCCGCGACGAACCCTGACGGCCGCGGCACAAAGGCGGCCGCGCACTACGCGCTTACCGTTGCCGGGGGTGCTGAGGTCGAAATCCGCCTGCGGCTCACACCAAACATGTCGGCCGATCTCGCTGCGTCGTTCGACGACACCATGCGCGATCGCGAACGCGAAGCCGACGAGTTCTACGCCGCAGTCACGCCCGCCGACCTCGCCCCCGATGAGGCGATGATCGTGCGCCAAGCGAGCGCGGGCATGATCTGGGGTCAGCAGTTCTTTCATTTCGATGTCGCGCGCTGGCTCGACGGCGACCCGGCACAACCTCCACCGCCGGCTGAACGCGGTCGCGGGCGCAATTCGGCGTGGCGTCATCTGAACGCACACGACATCATGTCGATGCCTGATCCGTGGGAGTACCCGTGGTTTGCGTCGTGGGATCTCGCGTTTCACTGTGTTGCGCTCGCGCACGTCGACCCGGAGTTCGCGAAGCATCAGCTCGTGCTGTTGTGTCGCGAGTGGTTCATGCACCCCAATGGTCAGCTGCCGGCCTATGAGTGGGCGTTCGGCGACGCGAACCCACCGGTGCACGCCTGGGCCGCGTTGCGCGTGTTCGAGATCGATGGTTGCCGCGATCGCGAGTTCCTGGCGCGCGTGTTCCAAAAGCTCATGATCAACTTTACGTGGTGGGTCAATCACGCCGATTCCGAAGGCGACAACGTCTTCGAGGGTGGCTTCCTCGGGCTCGACAACGTTGGCCCGTTCGACCGCTCGGCGCCGCTACCGATCGACGGACTGCTCGAGCAATCCGACGGAACTGCGTGGATGGCGATGTACTGCCTGAACCTGCTCGAGATGGCTTTGACGCTCGCGTCGAGCGACCGCGCCTATGAAGACATCGCCACCAAGTTCTTCGAGCACTTCGCCTACATCTCGACCGCCATGAACACCATGGGCTTGTGGGACGACGTCGACGGCTTCTACTACGACGTCATTCGCGATGGATCGGAGACACGTCCGTTGCGCGTGCGTTCGGTGGTCGGGCTGGTTCCGCTTTTCGCGGTCATGGTGATCGAGCCCGATCTGCTGGCTCGCCTCGATCGTTTCCAAGATCGCGTCGCCTGGTTCGTCACCAACCGCCCCGAGTTCTGCGCGTCGGTGAGTCAAGTCGATGGGCGCCAGATGCGTACCGACGTGCCTTTGATCTTGTCGATCGTTCCGGCGGAGCGATTGGCGCGGGTCTTGCGACGCGTGCTCGACCCCGCCGAGTTCCTCTCGGATCATGGGCTGCGATCGGTGTCGCGTTGGCATCTCGAGCATCCCTTCGAGCTCGCGCTCGCGTCGGGTGTCGCTCGCGTCGACTACGAGCCGGCTGAATCGCGCACCGGGCTTTTCGGCGGGAACTCGAACTGGCGGGGGCCAGTGTGGATGCCGATCAACGCGTTGACGGTCGAGGCGCTTCGTCGGTTCGACGCGGGCCTTGGCTCGGGCTTTTCGATTGAGCATCCCTCAGGCTCCGCCAACGCGCCCGTGAGCTTGGGCGCGGTGGCCGACGACGTGACCCGTCGGCTTGTCGCGCTGTTCCGTGACGACGTCGCTGGGCGCCGGCCCGCGTTCGGCGACGTCGGGCGGATGCAACACGACGTGCGATGGCACGACCAGCTCCTTTTTCACGAGTACTTCCATGGCGATACCGGCGCGGGGCTCGGTGCTTCGCATCAGACCGGATGGACCGGTCTCGTGATCGATCTGCTCCTGCGCCGGTCCGCACAGATCACCGGCCGCGGTTGGGTCGTTCGATGAACCTCGCGTTCGGTCGACAGGTCTGCGGCGACGTCGATCGGGGCAGTGAGCGCGAGTGGCTCGTCACCGACGGACTCGGTGGCTACGCGATGGGTACTGTCAGCGGCCTTCGCACTCGGCGCTATCACGGTCTGCTCGTGGTGGCCACGGATCGACCTCGCGGTCGACGGCTCGCGCTGGCGTCGCTCGACCCGGTGCTCGTCATCGGCGATCAGCGCGTGCGGCTCGCGACCCACGAGTGGCGCAGTGGTGTCCTCGACCCCTCGGGTCATGTGCACCGCAGCGAATTCCGCCTGGTCGACGGCATGCCGTCGTGGCGCTGGGTGATCGGCCCGATCGCGATCGAGGCCGAGCTCGCGATGAGTCACGGACGCTCAGCCGTTGCCTTGGTGCATCGATGCGTCATGGCCGATCGCCCGGTCACAATCGAGCTCGAAGCGCTCTGCACGTGGCGTGATGCCCACGGTGAGACCGACGCGTCGCGTGATCCGAGCGTCGCGCACGATGCCGACGGCTTCGTCTTTGCCGACGCGTATCGCGTGCGCGGGCCGCAGTGGATCGGCGCCGGGGAGTGGTATCGCGACGTGCACTACCGCGTCGAGGCCGACCGCGGGCTGCGAGCCGACGAGGATCTCTGGTTCGCCGGGCGGTTCCGATCGACGCTCGGACCGGGCGACGAAATGAGCGTGACTGCGTGGGCGCTCGACGCCGGCACCGATAGCCGCCAGCCCCCACCCCCCGCGCCGACAATCATCGCCGAGGCGCATCGACGGGCCCGCCGCCTCGTGGTCGCGTCCGGCGTCGATGACGACATCGACGCCGCGCTCGTGCTGGCTGGCGACCATTTCGTCGTCGCGGGCGACACCGTCGTCGCGGGGTACCCATGGTTTACGGATTGGTCGCGCGACACGTTGATCTCCTATCGCGGGCTGTTCCTCGAAACGGGACGCGCGGACGAGGGGCGACGCGTCTTGCAACGCTTGTCCACCACCCTCCACGACGGCTTGCTCGCGAACACGTCCGACACAGCCGAGCGCCGTGACAACGCGGCCGACGCGCCCTTGTGGTTCATCCACGCCGCACGCGCGCACATCGACGCCACCGGCGATGCCGATCTCGCGGCCGAGCTTCTGCCGGTCGTCGTATCGATCGTGCGCGCATACGGGCGCGGCACCCGCTTCGGCATCGGCGCGGATGACGATGGGCTCGTCCACCTCGGACAATCCGGCGAGGCGCTCACGTGGATGGACGCGCGCGTCGATGGCGTACCCGTAACCGAACGCGCGGGTCGCCCGGTCGACGTCAACGCGCTGTGGATCAGTGGGTTGGGTTCCTTGGCCGCGATGCAACGTCGGTTGCGCATCGACGATTCGATCACCGCAGCGTTGGCCGCGAGGGCTCGCCGTTCGTTCGGCGAGTTCGCCAGCGAGCTCGGCCTCGCTGACGTGCTCGAGCAAGCGCCAGGCATCGGCCGCGATGACTCGCGGCGACCGAATCAACTGCTTGCTGCATCCTTGCCCGACGCGGCGCTCGACGCGTACGCGGCCGTCGGTCTTCTCGAGGCGTGCACACCTTTGGTGACGTCGTTCGGGCTGCGCACGCTCGCGCCCGATGACTTGCGCTACCGCGGTGTGCATCGGGGTGATCAGACGCAGCGAGATCTCGCGTACCACCAGGGCACGGTGTGGCCCTGGCTCGTGGGTGCGTATGCCGACGTCGTCGCGTTGGTCGAGCCCGACTCGGACGGGCCGCGAAACCGGGTGTTGGGCGTGATGCTCGACGATCTTGCCGTGCACCTCGGCGAGTTCGGCCTCGGCTCGATCTCGGAGACCTTCGATGGGGACGCACCTCACCGAGCGACCGGTTGCCCGTTCCAGGCGTGGTCGGTCGCCGAGGTTCTGCGGGCGCGTCGTCTCCCGACGGAACGTAGGGTTGCCCGATGACCACCAAGGCGAAGCCAGCCGCGAATCGCGTGAAATCCCCTGTCGTCGCCACGTTGTGCATCGACGTCGGGGGCACCGGCTTGAAGGCATCGGTCGTCGACGACGCGGGCACGATGCTCGCCGGTCGCGTCCGCGTCGAGGTCGAGTACCCGATGGGGCCCGACGCGATGGTCGATCGGTTGGTCACGCTCACCGAACCTCTGCCCACGTTCGCGCGCGTGTCGGTCGGTTTCCCGGGCGTAGTCCGCGACGGCGCCGTTTTGACTGCTCCGCACTTCGTCACCGTGACTGGGCCGGGCTCCAAGGTCGATCCGAATTTGCTCGCTATGTGGACCGGTTTCGAGCTCGCCACGACGCTGGCCGATCGGTATGCGAAGCCGACCCGGGTGATCAACGACGCCGACATGCAAGGCCTCGATGTCATGACCGGCAAAGGTATCGAGATGGTGGTCACCCTCGGCACCGGGGTCGGTACGTGCATCGTCGATCACGGCGTGCTCGGGCCACACCTCGAGCTGGCGCACCATGTCTTCCGTCACGACGAGACCTACAACGAGCAGCTCGGCGACGCGGCGCGCAAGCGGGTGGGTAAGCGGCGGTGGAACAAGCGGGTTGCCCGCGCGATTGCGGCGTTCGAAGCACTCGTGCTCTACGACACGCTGTACATCGGCGGCGGCAACGCGCGACATCTGCAAGGCGACCTCGGTCCGAAGGTCATCCTCATCGACCCGAACGCCGGCATCCTCGGTGGCGTCAAGCTGTGGGATCAACCGGCGCGTTGATGAAGCGGGTGCATTGCCGCGCGGCGCGCAAGGACACGATCGCAAATCGCGCCGCGCTTGCGGCCGCCACGCTCGCGCGCACCGCGCTCACCGAGGTCGTGACCCGCCGGGTTCAGCGAAGCGTGAAGCCGTGGTACCCGGTCGCCGCGACCTCGTTGCATCGCTCCATGTAGAGCGGCAGTCCACCGACGTAGGGGAGGAACACGCGGGGCTTGCCCTCGATGTTCTGGCCGTTGTACCAGGAGTTGCACGACGGTGCGGTGAACATCGTGCCCTTCGCCACCTCGTTCACGTGATCGCACCACGCATCTTGCGCGTCGATCTCGGCCTCGACGAAGGTGAGGTTGTGTTCGGCGAGGTGGCGCAGGAACGCGGCGATCCATCCGACCTGCAACTCGATCTGCGGCGGATACGTGGCCAGCACCCCCGGACTGCCCGGGCCGACGCACACGAACAGGTTGGGGTACCCGACCATGCTCACGCCGAGGTAGGTGCGTGGGCCGGCGGCCCACTCGTCGCGCAGCAGACGGCCGCCGCGTCCGCGCACATCGATGCGTGTCAACGCGCCGGTCAGCGCATCGAAGCCGGTCGCGAGCACGATCACGTCGAGCTCGACGAAACCCTGCGTGGTGCGAATGCCGGTCGGCGTGATCTCCTCGATGTTGTCGCCGCGTAGATCGACGAG
>JANMVY010000219.1:0-2690 GCA_031393535.1 Actinomycetes bacterium
CGCACCGCGGTGTATCGCCGCAAGCTCACCGCACGCCTGTTCTGAGCTGCTGACCGCGTCGCGGCGCGGCGAGCGCGACGGATACACTTCAGCGACCTTCCCCTCCTGGTCCTTTGACGGGAGGGGTGCGTCATGCCCACCGATGAACGGTCGCCGCGACACGTGGCGCCGATCACATGTCGTACGCGTGCGGCGAACGCGATCCGCGACGGGTTTCGCCGGCGAATCGACCGCCTCGCGCCGGGCCGCTCGCGTCCCACGGTGACCGCTAGGGTCGTTGCGAGCTGTGTGATGTTGGCGCTCGTCGGCGGCGCATGGTGGCTGCTGCGCCCGTCGGGCCACCGCGCCGTCGAGACCGTGCTGCCCCGGGCCTCGGCGGCCGCGATCAGTCCCGGTACCAGCGCTGCGCGAAGCGCGACCGGCGCGACCGGTGCGGCCGCTTCGGGTACGTCTACCAGCACACCGGCTACCGGCGGGTCCGCCGCGCTCGTGGTGCACGTGGTGGGAGCGGTCAACGCTCCCGGTGTGGTGCGGGTCGCCCTTGGGTCGCGGGTGCTCGATGCGGTGGCCGCGGCCGGCGGCCTCGCCCCCCTGGCCGACACCCGGCGCGTGAACCTGGCGGCCAAGCTGGTCGACGGTCAACGGGTGGTCGTTCCCGCGGTCGGCGAAAGTGTTCCGGCGGTGCTGGGCGACCCAGCCGGCGGCGACCCCGGCGGGGCGGGGTTCGTCGATCCCGCGCAGTCGGTCAACCTGAACGACGCGACGGTCGCGCAGCTCGACGTGTTGCCCGGTGTGGGTCCGGCCACCGCCGCGGCGATCGTCGCCTATCGCACCCAGCACGGCCCGTTCCGCACCGTCGACGCGCTGTCCGATGTCCACGGCATCGGCCCGGCCAAGCTCGAGCAGCTCCGACCGCTCGTCACGGTGTGAACCGTGTCCGATCGCTGGGCGTTCTTCGTCGCGTGCGCGACCGCGCTGGGTGCATGGCTCACGCTGCCCGTGCCTCGCGGTGCCGCGGTCGTGCTCGTGGTTGTCGTGGTGGTCACGCGGGCGCCGTGGGTGCTGGCAGTCGCCGCGTTCGTGTGGGCGTCAGCCAGTGGTGCGGTTGCGCTCGCGGCGCTGCACAGTGAACCGCGCGTCGCCAACTTCGAGGGCGAGGTCACGCTGGTCGGCGATCCGGTGCCGCTCTCATACGGCGCACGCGTCGACGTGCGGGTCGAAGGGCGGCGCTACGAAGCGGTCACCGATCGGTCGGTGGCGCGGCGTATGGCCGATCACCTTGCGGGTGAACGAGCGGTCGTACGCGGGTCGTTCACGGCGCGCCCGGCCGACGCCCCCTGGCTCGACGCACGCCACATCGCAGGCCGACTTCGCATCGACGACATCGGTACGTGGCGCGAAGCACCGGCCGTGTACGCGTTCGCGAACGCCGTACGTCGTACCTTGGAACGTGGCGCGCTCGCGCTGCCGTACCGCCAACGCGCGCTCTACACCGGCCTCGTCTACGGCGACGATCGTGCGCAGAGCGCGTTGCTCGCCGACGACTTCCGTGCCGGTGGGCTCGGCCATCTCCTTGCGGTGAGCGGTCAGAACGTCGCGTTCGTGCTCGCCGCCGCCGGGCCGCTGCTGCGTCGGGTGTCCTATCGCCTGCGTTGGCCGGTCACGCTGTTCGTGCTGGTGCTGTTCGTGCTGGTCACGCGCGCCGAGCCGTCGGTGTTGCGGGCCGCGGTCATGGCCGCGATTGCGACGCGCGCCGCTGCTGCGGGTCGCACCGCACCCGGCGTGCGGGTGCTCGCGCTCGCGGTCACCGCGCTGTTGTGCGTCGATCCGCTGCTCGTGCATGCGGTGGGCTTCCAACTCTCGGTTGCGGCTTCGCTCGGCATCCTGCTCGGTTCGCGGCGGGTCGCCGACATGTTGCGCGGGCCACGGGTACTGCGCGAGATGCTCGGGGTCACCATTGCGGCGCAGGTTGCAGTCGCGCCCATCTCGGTGCTCGTCTTTGGTGGTGTGCCGCTCGCGTCGATACCCGCGAACCTGCTCGCGCTTCCGGCGGCCGGGCCGGTCATGGTGTGGGGTCTCACCGGTGGGCTCGCCGCCGGCGTCTTCGGTGGTTCCGTTGCCATGGTGGTGCAGGCGCCGATGCGCGGACTCGTATGGTGGATCGCGTCTGTCGCGTCGCACGCGAGCCGTGCGCCGCTCGGCACGTTGCGCGCCACACATGTCGCCGTGCTCGGCGCGGCCGCAGCGATCGGCATCCTCGTCGTGCACCTCGAAGCTCGCGGGCGCACGTCGCCGATCGGCGCGCCGTTGCGTCGCGGTGCGCTCGCGATGGTGGCGGTCGTGCTCATCGCTCCGGTGCTCGCCGCGCACTCGCCGCCACCCGCGGCGGGCCCGGTGGCACGCGGGGTGTGGCTGTGGCGAAACGCAGCGGTGGTGGTCGAGATCGACGGCACCGCGACCTCGGTCGATGCGTTGGGCGCCTTGCGCGAGCATGACGTGGGGGCCATCGACGTGCTCGTGGTACGCACCGCCACCAGCCCCGCGGCCGTCGTCGCGCGCGATCTGCGCACGCGGTACCGGCCGACCGTCGTGTGGGCCCCGCCCCTGCACCAGATCCGTGGCGCGACCACGCCGATGGTGGGCGAGCAGGCCGATGCCGGCGGGCTGGTCGTCGAGGTGCTCGAGGTGGG
>JANMVY010000271.1:0-3067 GCA_031393535.1 Actinomycetes bacterium
CGCGCTCACCGGGCGCTCGTTGTCGGCCGACGAGTTGTTCTTCGTCAATTCCACATCGGGCACCACCGGTCTGCCCAAGTGCGTCATGCACACCCAGAACCGGTGGAAGTACTTCCACAAGAAGTGCGCCCAGTTCCGCACCGACGACGTGTTCATGGTGGTCGTACCGGCGCCGTTCGGGTTCGGGCTCTGGATGGCGCACTTCTCCCCCACCATGCTCGGTGCGCCCACGGTTCTCACGGCCGAGTTCGATGCGGACGCGACCATTGACGCGATCGGGCGGTACCGCGTCACCGTGCTCGCCGCGGTCACCACGCAAGTGCTGATGTTGCTGCGTTCGCCGAAGCTCGACCACGGCGACCTGTCATCGCTGCGCATCGTGCAGAGCGGCGGCGAGCGCGTGCCGTTCGACCCGGCCGCCGAGTTCGAAGAACGCACCGGCGCAAAGATCCTCCAGTTCTACGGGTCGAACGAAGCGGGCTGTGTCTGCGGCACCACGCTCGACGACGACAAGCGGCACCGTCTCGGCACCGCAGGACGCGTCTTTCCCGAGATGCAGGTGCGCCTGTTCGACGAAGACGACGGCGACACGACCGCAAGCGGTGTCGGACGTTCCGCCTGCAAGGGCCCGGGGATCACGCCCGGCTACTACGGCAATGACGACGCGAACGCGAAGCTGTTCCGGCCCGACGGCTGGATGTACCTCGGCGACATCGTGCAGGTCGATGACGACGGGTACCTGAGCGTGGTCGGCCGCACCGCCGACTTCATCATCCGCGGCGGGCACAACATCAGCGCACCGGCCGTCGAGGAGGAGGTGCTCGCGCACCCACGCGTCGCCATGGCCGCGGTGGTGGGCATGCCCGACGCGATCGTCGGGGAACGCGTCTGCGCGTACGTCGTCACAAAGGACAGCGGCGAGCTCGCGCTCGACGACCTCACGGCGTTCCTCGCCGCGCGTGGTGTCTCGAAGGCCATGTGGCCGGAACGGATCGTTTCCGTCGACACCTTGCCCCAGGGCTCGGGCGGCAAGGTCGCAAAGGCCGATCTGCGCACCGACATCGCGCGTCGGCTCGACACAGAGCACGGCGCATGAGCGCGTTCGTCGTGCCGGCCACGATCGACGATGTCGCGTTGATCCTGCGGTTCATCCGAGGGCTCGCCGAATACGAGCACCTCGACCACGAGTGCATCGCGACCGAGGACGCGTTGCGCGACACGCTCTTCGGGGTGCCGGCGGCGGCCGAAGTGCTGCTCGGGTTCCTCGACCACGAACCCGCGGGATTCGCGCTGTTCTTCCCGACGTACTCGACGTTCCTCGCCCGGTCCGGGATATGGCTCGAGGACCTGTTCGTCGAGCCACAGCACCGCGGCCGGGGGCTTGGCTCCGCGCTGCTCGCACGTCTCGCCGCGCTGGCGGTCGAGCGCTCGTGCGGACGGCTCGAATGGGCTGTGCTCGATTGGAACGAACCGTCGATCGGTTTCTACCGCACACTCGGTGCTGCACCGATGGACGAATGGACCACGTTCCGCGTCACTGGCGACGCGCTCACCGACCTCGCATCGCGGGATGGGATCTTGGATTAGGTCGCGTCGTCGAGCACGACGATGTCGAGCCCCTCGAACAGCGTGCGGCCGATGTCGGTGATCTGCAATGCGTCGATGCGCGCGCCGCGGAACGCGAGCCCACCACGTACCCCCCCGAGCGCCGACCCGCGGAGCGTCACCCCGAGCATCGTGGCGCCCCAGAACTGCGCGCCCCCGAGATCGCACCCCTCGAAGGAGGCCGCACCGAGGTCCGCTTCGGTGAAATCGACCCGCGGCATGACCGAGTCGACGAACTCGGCGCGCTGCCACGTCGTCATGCGCATCGACGCTTCGCGAGCCGAGCACTCGAGGACGCCCACGTCGAGCCATCGGCCACCGCCCACCACGGCCCCGTCCATGCGACAACCGCTGAACTCGGACTGCACGACCTCGAGCCGATCGGCGCTGAACCCGGAAAGCTCGCACCGCTCGAAGACCGAGTTGGCGATGCGCAGCTCGCCGATGCTCGCGCCGGTGAGCGACACGTCGCGGAGCACACACCCGGTGATCGTCAGCGTCGCGGCGACGATGCCCGAGAGATCGAGCCCTTCGACGACGAGATCAGACCATTCGGCATCGTCATCAGCGAACGGCGGTATCGAGCCCGGCTGCGCCGAGGCGCATCGTGGTGTGCGGCGGGTCCGACGCGTCGACATGACCTCAGGCCCAGCCGCGCTCTTCGAGGGTGTCGTCCTCGATGCCGAAGTGGTGCGCCACCTCGTGCACGATCGTCACGTAGACCTCTTCGACCAGGTCATCCTCCGACACGCACATCTCGCAGATGGGCTTGCGGAAGATCGTGATGCGATCGGGCATCTGCATCAGGCCGTAGTCGTGGCGCTCGGTGAGCGGCGTGCCCTCGTAGAGCCCGAGAAGTCCCTCGGGGCTGTCCTCGGCCACGATCACCGCGACGTTCTCGAGGAAGCGTGCGAGCTCCTCGGGGATCTCGTCGAGCGCCTCGGCCACGAGCTCCTCGAAGCGGCGTCTGCTCACGGCGTACACAGGTTCGAGGTTAGTGACTCGGTGCGCGCATGACCCGCGCCGGCCCCCAACAGGCCCGGCGCCCGACGGCCCCCGCCCAGCGGCCCGATAGGGTCACCGACATGGCTGCCCTCGACCTCGGTATCTCGGGCCGTCGCGCCGTCGTGGCCGCGTCGTCGGCCGGGCTCGGACTCGCAGCCGCGCAGGCACTACACGCCGCGGGCTGCGTGATTGCGATCTCCGGGCGCGATGGCGAGCGCCTCGCCGCGGCGAGGGCCACGATGCCCGGCGCGCACGCGCTCGTCGCCGACGTGAGCACGGTCGACGGGGCAACCGCGCTCATCGCCGAAGCCACCGGCCTGCTCGGCGGAATCGACATTCTGGTCACCAATGCCGGCGGACCACCGGTCGGCAACTTCGCCAGCACCGCCGTCGACGCATACCCCGCAGCGCTCGAACTCAACTTGTTGTCGGTCGTGGCCATGTGCAAGGCCGCGGT
>JANMVY010000277.1:0-3052 GCA_031393535.1 Actinomycetes bacterium
ACCGCCGTGCTCGTCGCGAGCGCGACCACCGTCGACATGCCCATGCGAATGACCGCGTCCTTCACGGTGGAGATCTCACGCACCGGGCCGCTCGCGGCCGAGTTCGCGGCGCGCAGCAGCTTCACCGTCAACGCCGGGTCGAATTTGATCACGTCGACGACCTCGACCACGTCGGCATCGAAACGGCCGGCAAGGTCGATCAAGCGGCTGACCGAGGTCGGCAGCGGCTCGAGCCTGGCCGCACAGTCTTCGAGCATCCTGAGATCGATGACCGCGTCCATTGCGTCTCCTGCTGTCGCCTCTCGCGAACGTCGGCATGTCGCGCGGCCGGTGACAGCGGTCCGGTTCGCACTTGTCGAATCGTTGTCATTCGACGACACTCGGCGCGAACCAGCCGGGCAACGCGCGTCGTGCCCAGCCGTCGCCCCCGCGGCCAGTCGCCCTAGCATGCGACGCCATGGCTGACGCATGGCGAACCCCCGACGAGATCACCACTGCCCGCGACGCGCTGGAAAGAGACCTCGACTCCTACGCGCGCCCGGCCGCCTATGGCCTGGGCATCGCGACGATCGGCCCATCGGGCGCAACCCTCGACACGTTCTTCCCCGTGACCAACGCGGGAGCGCACTTCTTGCCGAGCGCGGTGCTCGCATCGGTCACCGGGTATCGATCAGGCACGCGGACACACGCCCTCGAGCCGACCCAGCTCGACACCGCGATCTCGATGCTCGAACCGGCGGAAGCCTGCACCGAGATGGAACACCCGAACATTCGTGCCTGGCGCGCGATACGCACGCTTGCCGCGACCGCACGGCCCGGTGGCCAACGCCGCGTGGTAGCGGTGTTCGTCGCCGATCTCGCCGACGCGATCGTCGACACGTCCGACGCGTTCTTCCGGCTCCACTTGCTCTCACATCGAAACGTCCAGCCACACGGCACCAACCTCGACGGCATCTTCGCCAAGCTCTCCACGAACGTGTGGACCAGTCACGGACCGTTCGAACCCGACGACTTCGCAATGCGCGCACTCGAGCTCGAGGCAGCGGGCACGCGCCCCGTCGTACACGCAATCGACAAGTTCCCGCGCATGGTCGACTACGTGATCCCGAGCGGCGTGCGCATCGCGGACGCCAGCCGCGTTCGGCTCGGGGCACATCTCGCAGAAGGCACCGTGGTGATGCACGAAGGGTTCTGCAACTTCAATGCAGGTACCCTCGGCACGGCCATGGTCGAAGGTCGCATCTCGGCCGGCGTGGTCGTCGGTCCCGACTCCGACCTCGGCGGCGGCGCGTCGATCATGGGCACGCTCTCCGGTGGCGGCAAACAGGTGATCCGCGTGGGCAGCGGGTGCCTCATCGGCGCCAATGCCGGCATCGGCATCTCCCTCGGCGATCGCTGCACGGTCGAAGCCGGCTTGTACCTCACGGCCGGCTCCGTCGTGCGTCTCCCCGACGGCACGACCGCCAAGGCCCGCGAGCTGTCGGGTCGCTCCGACCTCGTCTACCGGCGCAACTCGCTCACCGGCGCAATCGAGGCGATCGCGCGCGAAGGATCAGGCGGATGGACCGGCCTCAACGCCGCGCTGCACTCCTGACCGCGCGCTGTACCAAGGCTACATGGGCGACGGGTACGCATCGGGGCGAAGCTGGGCGTCGGTGCCGCCGTCGACGAACACCACCGACCCGCAGAAGAACCTGGCGTCGGGGCCGAGCAGGAACTGCACGAACGCGGCCAACTCATCGGGCTTCGCCGGGGAGCCGACCGGCACCGGGTAGGCATCGACCAGTTCGCCGATGACCGGATCCTCACGGCTCGCCTGCATGAGGGGTGTCTCGACCGCGCCGGGAGCGACCGCGTTCAAGGTGATGCCCGCACCGGCCCACGCGGCCGTGGGCGCATTGCGCCGCACCCACCTCGCGATCGCCGTCTTCGTCGCGGGGTAGGTCATGATCGATGTCGCAACGTCAGCCGCGGCGCGCGCGGCGACTTCATCGCCCGCGAGGCAGAGATCGACCACATCCATCGGCACTCCCGGCTGGCAGGTCGTCGAGTTCGAGCTGATGGCCACCGCCGCCGGGCGATCACCCTTGGCGAGCAGAGGCCGAAGACCGTCGAGCAGGGTCAACGAGCCGAAGTAGTTCACCGACACGAGCAGGCTGCCCGGGCGCGCGGTGAGCCCGGGCCGGCCGGCCCATGTGACGAGGCCGTCGATGCGGCCATCGGACAGCGCGGTGACCGCGTCGATGGCGGCCTCGCGGCCGGTGACCGTGCCGAGGTCGGCCACGATGTCGGCGTCATGGATGTCGATGCCGATCACCCGATCGCCCGCGGCCTCGAGCCGCGCCTTCGTTGCCGCACCCATGCCCGACGCCGAACCGGTGATCACGATTGTTCTCATGCCCGAAGTCTCGCGCGCCGATCCCTTCGTCCGAAATCCGGTCCGTGGTTCGCAGGCGGTTCAGTGCGCGACCGCAAGCACCTCATCGGCCGACGGGTGGTCGCGGTGACGATGCAGCCCTGGGGCAGCCTTGCACCAGTCGCGGTGGGCATCGGCCCCGTGTTCGAGGTACCCGAGCGGATGAGCGATGCCGACGCCGCAGGCTTTGTGATCCCCGCGCACACCGGCTATCACGTCGCGATCCGTCGCGGCCGCGTGAGCGCCGGTGAGCGCGTGGTCGTGCTCGGCGCGGCGGGCGGGCTCGGCTCCGCCATGGTGCAGCTCGTGGCCGCGCATGGCGCGGAGGTTGTCGCCGTCGTCGGTTCCGAGGAAAAGGCCGCGTTCGTGCGCTCGCTCGGGGCGCACCGGGTCGTCGTGCACGACGGCGGCGATGTCGGGGCCGCGGTGCGATCGGTGATCGGCGCGGACCCCGTGCACGTGGTGCTCGATCCGGTGCAAGGCACGATGGGTCCTCAGGCGCGACGCCTGCTCGCGCCCGACGGCCGATGAGTGCTGTGCGGCCACGCCGGGGGACTCGCGCCGATCGACCCCGGCTTCTACATGGCGAACCACACCCTGGTCGGCGCGACCCTCGGCGGGTACGCGCGCGACGTC
>JANMVY010000280.1:0-2717 GCA_031393535.1 Actinomycetes bacterium
GGCGGCGAGGTCGATGACCTCGGGGCCACGGGCGAGGTCGTCGTCACGGCGGGCCAGCCATTCGGCAAGGTCCTTGTCATCGTCGGCGCTGGAGTAATACTCCATGGGTTGATAGTCGGGGGCGAAGGTCGTCACGTTGCGGTACCGCGGAAGACCCGTGCCGGCCGGGATCAGCTTACCGATGATGATGTTCTCTTTCAGACCGAGGAGCCCGTCGGAGCGGGACTCGATCGCGGCTTCAGTGAGAACCCGAGTGGTCTCCTGGAACGATGCCGCCGACAGCCAGGAATCGGTCGCAAGTGAGGCCTTTGTGATGCCCATGAGCTCGGGCCGGCCTTCGGCCGGACGCTTGCCTTCTTGCACCAGACGGCGGTTCGCCTCGGCGTAGACGCGAGTGTCGACGCGCTCGCCGGGTAGGAAGTCGGACTCGCCGGGCTCCTGCACGGCCACCCGGCGTGTCATCTGGCGCACGATGAGCTCGATGTGCTTGTCGTGGATGGAGACACCTTGGTCGCGGTACACGGCCTGCACCTCGTCGACCAGGTACTGCTGGGTTTCGCGCACGCCGCGGATCTCTAGGAGCTCCTTCGGGTCGCGCGGACCATCGACAATCGCGTCACCGGCCTGGATTTCGTGACCGTCGGCCACCTCGAGACGCGAGGGCGATGGAATGGTGTAGATGTCTTCGGTGCCGTCGTCGGCGACGATCGTGATGACTCGACCCTTGCCTTCGTCGTCGCCGATGCGCACCGTGCCCGAGGTTCGGGCAAGGGTCGCCTTGCCCTTCGGGCTGCGGGCTTCGAAAAGCTCGACGACCCGGGGAAGACCGCCGGCGATGTCGCTACCGGCGATACCGCCGGTGTGGAAGGTACGCATGGTGAGCTGCGTTCCAGGTTCGCCGATCGATTGCGCGGCGATGACGCCGACCGCTTCGCCGACTTCGATGGCCTTGCCGGTCGCGAGCGACATGCCGTAACTCGCAGCCGAGATACCGAACTCGCTGTCATCGGTGAGCGGAGACAACACGCGCACCCGGGTGACGCCCGGGTCATCGCGAATGGCCGCCATCTCTTCCTCGTCGACCACGGTGCCACGCGGGTAGATGGTGCCGTCGGAGAGCGTGACGTCGTCAGCCAGCGTGCGGCTGAGCAACCTGGTCTCGACATGTGAGCGCCAGCCGGTTTCGTCGGGCTTGATGTTCTCGAGCCACAAACCGCGCACGGGCCCGCCGTTCTCCAGCGGGTTCTCGTCGTTGATGATGAGCTCCTGCGCGACGTCGACGAGGCGGCGCGTGAGGTACCCCGAGTCGGCGGTGCGAAGCGCAGTGTCGACGAGGCCTTTTCGGGCGCCAGGCGTCGCTATGAAGTACTCGAGCATCTCGAGGCCCTCGCGGAAGTTCGACTTGATCGGGCGGGGAATCATGTCGCCGCGAGGGTTGGCCACAAGGCCACGCATGCCGGCGATCTGGCGCACCTGCATCATGTTGCCGCGAGCACCAGAACCCACCATCATGTCGATCGGGTTGAACCGGGTGGAGGTGAGGAGCTCCTCCATCTTGCGGCGCACCTCGTCGGTGGCCTCGGTCCAGATCTCGACTTCCTTCTGGCGGCGCTCGCCGTCGGTGATGATGCCCTGGCGGAACTGGCGCTCGACCTTGTCGGCATCCTTCTCGTGACGATCGAGAATCGACTTCTTCTCCGGCGGCGTCCGCACGTCGTCGACCGAAATCGTCAGCCCCGATTGCGCCGCGTAGCGGAAGCAGAGGTTCTTGATGGCGTCGAGGCTCTCCGAGACCTGCGACTTGGGGTAGTCCCGCGCCAACTTCTCGACGATCGCGGTCATCTTCTTCTTCGACACGCGCTCGTTCACGAACTCGAAAGCCACCGGTGTCTTGGGCAGCGTGGAATTGAAGAGCACGCGTCCGCCGGTGGTGATCTTGTAGGTCGCCCCGACTCCGTTGGCCGGGGTCTCGATAAGGTCGGCGACCTCATCGTTGCGGTACGTGATCGGCGCGTGCAGACCGAGATCACCGTTCTCGAGGGCGCGCTCGATCTCGTAGAGATGCCGGAACACGCGCCCGGCACCAGGCTCGTCGTCGACGAACTCGGTCAGGTAGAACGCGCCGATGATCATGTCCTGAGTGGGCGTGACGAGCGGGCGACCGTGCGCCGGAGACAACACGTTGTTGGCCGACAACATCAGCACGCGGGCTTCGGATTGCGCCTCGGCCGACAACGGCAGGTGCACGGCCATCTGGTCGCCGTCGAAGTCGGCGTTGAACGCCGTGCACACGAGCGGGTGGATCTGGATCGCCTTGCCCTCGACGAGCACGGGCTCGAAGGCCTGGATGCCGAGGCGGTGCAGCGTGGGCGCTCGGTTGAGCATCACCGGGTGCTCCTTGATGACATCCTCGAGCACGTCCCACACCTGCGGTCGACGGCGCTCGACCATGCGCTTCGCCGACTTGATGTTCTGTGCGAGCTCCTTGTCGACGAGTTGCTTCATCACGAAGGGCTTGAACAGCTCGAGCGCCATGAGCTTCGGCAGGCCGCACTGGTGCAGCTTGAGCGTCGGGCCGACCACGATGACCGAACGACCGGAGTAGTCGACGCGCTTGCCCAGCAGGTTCTGGCGGAATCGGCCCTGCTTGCCCTTCAACATGTCAGACAGTGACTTGAGCGGGCGATTGCCCGGGCCGGTGACCGGACGGCCGCGGC
>JANMVY010000308.1:0-7270 GCA_031393535.1 Actinomycetes bacterium
TCTGGTGGCCGACGGCTGGACCGACATCATGTGGGTGGACACCCAGAAGTACACGGAGTCCGACGAGGAGGCGGCCGAGCTCGAGCGGAGCGACTTCGAGACGATGGAGACCCTCCGTCGCCGCGTCGACGAGATCGTGAACGATCCCGAGACGGCCGCGAAGCTCAAGCCCTGGTACGGCAAGAACTGCAAGCGTGTGTGCTTCCACGACGAGTACCTCCCGTCGTTCAACGAGCCGAACGTGCACCTCGTCGACACCGATGGTCGCGGTGTCGACCGCATCACGGCCACAGGTGTGGTGGTGGGCGACGTCGAGTACCCGGTCGACTGCCTGGTCTTCGCGTCGGGCTTCGAGGCCAACACCGACTACGAGGGCCGCGTGGGTTTCGATCCCGTCGGCCGCGACGGCGTACCGCTCAGCGAACGGTGGGCCGACGGCCCCCGCACGCTGCACGGCATCCTGTCCGACGGCTTCCCGAACTTCATGATCATCAGCTTCCTGCAGGCCGGCTTCGGCACGAACTTCGTGCACTTCCTCAGCAAGTCGGCCGAGCACGTTGCCACCGTCATCACAACGTGCAAGAAGGAAGGCATCGAGACGATCGAGGCCACTGCCGAGGGCGAGGACGACTGGCTGATGGTCCTCTACGGCGCGGCCGCCGGCGGCGCGAAGTACGTCGTCACCTGCACGCCCGGCTACTACAACAACGAGCAGCAGGCCCCCGACGCCAAGGGGGCTCGCAAGCTCGTCTACGCCGGCAGCCTGCTCGAGTACACGAAGCACCTCGAGCGCTGGCGTGAGGCCGGCGAACTCGCAGGCACGAAGGTGACGCGCACCGGGGCCTCGGCCTGACATCGCGCGCGTCGAGCCGCGATGCAACCAATACGCATGAAATGATCCGTACGGCCGAAGGACGCGGCGGTACGTCGTCGCTACCATCGCATGCATGATGGATGGCTATGCCGCCGACATCGCCCGCTACACAGAGGGCGGCGTGCTCGCGAAGATCCGCGCAGTCGTGCAGAACCAAGGGCTCTGGGCCCTCGGCGCGTATCGGCTGCTGCACCCATTGGTGAAGAGCCCGCGATGGTTGGTGCGCAAGCCTGCATCGGTCGTTGCGTTGCTCGCGATGAAGTTCATGGAGATCACGACCGGCATCATGTTGCCCGTGAAGGCCGAGATCGGTCCCGGCCTCTATCTGCCCCATCACGGCACGATCATCATCAACCGGAGCGCGGTGATCGGCTCGAACGTCACGCTCATGCACGACACCACCCTCGGCAACAGCGGCCGCTGGGACAACATCGACGACCAGGCCCCCACACTCGGCGACCGCGTCTACCTGGGTGCGGGCGCGTGCGTGCTCGGCAGGGTCCACATCGGCGACGATGCGACGATCGGCGCGAACGCCGCCGTCACGAAGTCGTTGCCGGCACGCGCCGTCGCCGTCGGCAACCCTGCGAGGATCGTGTCGATGCGCGGCAGTTTCCGCTACACGGCGTACCCCGGCATGTTCGACGATCCGGCGCGCCGCGCGAGCCTCGCAATCGCCGAGAGCGGCACCGAGCCCATCCCCGACGACCCCACGTTCACCCGTCGCGCTGAGCCTTCGCCCTGAGCCGCGGGCGACAGCCGTCGATCTGGCGCGCCACGGCATTCGAGTGAACGCCCGTGCCGGCTGAGCGGCATGTAGGCCGATTCGATCCGAATGGTCCGACCATCTGCCAGGCTTGGTGATGGCCATGCCCGAAGCACCCACCGCCGATCGCGACGCCGTCTTCATCGAGGTCGCGATCAACGAGGCCGTCTCGCGCGACCAGCATCGTCACGTACCCGTGACGGCCGAGGAGTGCGCCACCGACGCGATCGCGTCGGTGGGCGCGGGCGCTTCGTTCGCCCACTGGCACGCGCCCGATCTCGGTGCGTACACCGCCGCGTGGCGGGCGATGCGCGGCGCAGGCGTCATCGCGTACCCGACGTACCCCAGCCAGCCACCGCTCGACGTCGACGCGCGCCTCGGTCACTGCTTCGAACTGGTCGAGCAGGACAACCTCGAGATGGTCCCGTTGGATCTCGGCACCGCGCATCAGATCATGTGGGACGGAAACCGCTTGGTGGGTGGCGGCACCCTCGCCAATCCGTTGCCGTTCCTGACTGCGGCTGCGCAGCGCTACCGCACGACACGCGCCATCATCAACCTGGCGAGCTTCGATCTGGGCCACACGCGTCTCGCCGTGCGCCTCGCTCGCGTCGGCGTGCTCGCACCGCCGCTGCTCCTCAAGATCTACCTCTCGGACACCTGGCTCGTTGGTCCCGAACCGTCAGCGGCCGCGCTCGACCTGCACCTGGCACAACTGCCGGCCGACCTCGAGATCCACTGGCTGGTCGTTCCGTTTCGTCTCCACCAACGCACGACGTTCGACACGCTGTGCCGTCACGCGCTCGAGCGCGGCGGCGGGTTTCGCGTCGGCATAGGTGACAACCCGAGCCTGTTCGCCGACGCGCGCAACGCCGACCTGGTCGAGATGGTGCAGCCGTGGGTCAACGCGAGCGACCGGCGCGTCGCCACCACCGACGACGTACGAAGGCTGCTGCGTCGCGCCAACGCGCACGACGATCCAGCAGGCGGCGCGTGAACCCGTCCGCCGCACCTGAGAATCCTCGCGCCGACGCCGACCTCCACCTGCGAGGTGTGCTCGCGCGCCTCGTGGGCGACCGCGCCGAGCCCCGGCCCGACCAACTCGACGCCGTCGCCGCGCTGCTCGAACCACGGGCACGCGTGCTCGTCGTGCAGGCCACCGGATGGGGGAAGTCCGCCGTCTACTGGGCAGCCACATCCGCGCTGCGTGCTCGCGCCGCCGGCCCGACCCTGGTGGTGTCGCCTTTGCTCGCCCTGATGCGCGACCAGGCCGCCGCCGCCGAACGCGCGGGCCTGCGCGCGGCGACGATCAACTCGACCAACGTCGACGAATGGGGCACCGTCTTCGCGGCGCTCGACGCCGGACAGCTGGACGTGCTGCTCGTGTCACCCGAACGACTCGGCAACGCGGCGTTCGCGGCACGGCTCGGCGCGTTGCTCGCGGCGGTCGGCCTCATCGTCATCGACGAAGCGCACTGTGTGTCAGATTGGGGCTTCGACTTCCGTCCCGACTACCAACGTCTCACCCGCGCGTTGCTCGGCGCACCCGACGCATCGGTGCTTGCCACCACTGCGACCGCCAATCAACGCGTCACGGTCGACATCGCCGCGCAACTCGGGCCGAACACCACGACGTTTCGCGGCACCCTCGCACGCACCTCGCTACGCCTGTCGGTCGTCCCCGGCCTCGACGCGCTCGAACGCTACGCATGGGTCGCGGACGCGCTCGACCGGCTCGCGGGCTCGGGCATCGTGTACGTGCTGACCGTCGCAGAAGCCGAACGCCTCGCCGGGTTTCTCACCAGCTGCGGGCACCGCGTCGACGCGTACACCGGCGCGCTCGACGCGGCCACCCGCGTCGCGGTCGAGGAGCGGCTCCGGCACAACCAGGTGAAAGCGGTCATCGCCACATCCGCGTTGGGCATGGGCTATGACAAACCCGACCTCGGGTTCTGCATCCACGTCGGCTCGCCGGCCACCCCGGTCGCCTACTACCAGCAGGTCGGTCGCGCGGGCCGGGCGATGCAGAGCGCCGACGCGGTGCTGTTGCCCGGCCCCGGCGACGAACGCATCTGGACCTACTTCGCCACCGCATCCATGCCCGACCCCGACAACGCCGACGACGTCCTGCAGCGCCTCGCCGCCGGGCCCGCCACGCTTTTCGAGCTCGAGGCCGCGACCGCGATCCGACGCGGGCGGCTCGAGGCACTGCTGAAGATCCTCGCAGTGAACGGCGCCGTCGAACGCCTCGGCAGCGCCTGGTCGGCCACCGGCTCGGGTTACGTGCACGATCACGGCCGTTGGGCCGCGCTGCGCGCTGTGCGCGCCGCAGAAGCCGAAGTGATGCGCCGCTACGCGGCAGGCGCGGGTTGCCTCATGGCGTACCTGCAGACCAGCCTGGACGATCCGGAACCCACCCCATGCGGGCGCTGCTCGGTGTGCACCGGCACGCTCCCATATCCCGGAACGGAGCCTTCGGCCGAACGCGTCGACCAGGCCCGCGCCCACCTTCGCGGCGCGGACGTCATCATCGAACCGCGCAAGCTCTGGCCGGCCGGATGCACGCGACGCGGCCGCATCACCGGTGCCGAGGAAGGACGCGCCATCGCTTTCGGCGACGACGCCGGCTGGGCCGACGAGCTCGGCGGCCAGCACGCCATTGCGCCGACCTTGAGCGACGCGCTCGCGGCCGGCGCCGTCGACGTGCTCCGGCGATGGAAGACCTCATGGGCCGTCCGTCCGGTCGCAGTCGTTCTCGCACCATCGCCCGACATGCGCGCCACGCGCCAACTCGCCGACCACGTCGGCAAGGTAGGCAAGCTGCCGGTGCTCGACGTCTTCGCGTGGCACGGCCGTGTCGCTGCACCCGACGTCGCCTCAGCCGCGCTCGTGAACCATCTGCACGATGCGATCACCCTCGCCGAACCGATGAACGTCCCGGCCGGGGCAGTGCTGCTCGTGGGTGCAACGATGCGCACCGGGTGGACCGCCACTGTCGCAGCCGCACTCTTGCGAGAAGCCGGTGCAACGGCGGTACTGCCGCTGGTGGCGCACCGCCTACCGTGAGCGAACAGGCCGATCGATCGTGATCGCCGTCAGGCGCTCGCGGCCTGGATCGCCCGCCACACGCGTTCGGCCGTGCACGGCATCTCGACCTGGCGCACGCCGAGATGCGCGAGCGCGTCGGCCACCGCGTTCTGCACGGCCGGCGTAGAGCCCACCGTGCCCGCTTCGCCGATGCCCTTCGCGCCGAGCGGGTTCAGCGGTGTGCGGGTCACCATCTCGATGCGTTCGAAGCTCGGAAGCTCGGCTGCGCTGATCACGCCGTAGTCGGCGAAGTTCGAGGTGAGCAGGTTGCCGTGTTCGTCGTAGCGGATCTCCTCGAGCAGCGCCTGCGCGGCGCCGGTTGCGAGACCGCCGTGCACCTGACCGTCGGCGATCAGCGGGTTCAACAACGTGCCGCAGTCGTCGACCGCGACCAGGCGCACGAGCCGCGTCTCGCCCGTCTCGGTGTCGACCTCGACCACCGCGCAGTGCGCTCCGAACGGGAAGCTGGCTGCTGCCTGGATGAATTGCGACAGGCCGGAAAGGATCTGGCCGGCCTGGTCGGACGCCGCGCCGAGGTCGGCCCAGCCCACCGAACGCGCCGGGGTGCCTTGCACGTGGAAGCGTCCCTGCTCCCGATCGAGCACGACGTCGGAGGAGGAGGCCTCCAACAGGTCGGCCGCGGTGGCGCGTGCGATCTCGACGAGCCGCTGCGACGCGTCGACCATCGACGAGCCGGCGATCTGTGCCGAGCGCGAGCCACCGGTGACCTGTGAGTGCGGGATCACGTCGGTGTCGCCGAACACTACGGTGATCGACTCCATCGGCAGACCGAGCTCATCGGCGATGAGCATCGCCCACGTGGTCACATGCCCTTGGCCGTGCGGAGTCGAGCCGGTCTTTGCGAGCACCGTGCCGTCGGGCCGCAGCTCGACCTCGCCGAACTCGCTGCTGCCGTCGGGCCCACCCATCGCCGTGATCTCGACGTACGACGACAGACCGAGACCCAGTTGCACGCGATCACCGCGCTCGCGCCGGGCACGCTGCTCGGTGCGCAAGTTCGCATACCCGACAGCCTCGAGCACGCGCTCGAGGGCCGCGCCGTATGCGCCGGAGTCATAGTGCGTACCAGTAGCGGTGGTGTGGCCGTCGGCGAACGCGGCGAGCAGGTTCTTGCGACGAACATCGGCCGGGTCCATGCCGATCTCGGCCGCGAACACGTCGACCGCGCGCTCGATTGCTGCGGTGGCCTCAGGTCGCCCCGCACCACGGAACGCGCCGACCGGCACGGTGTTGGAGACCACCGAGCGGGCGTTGAACCCGACGTTGGTGATGTCGTAACAGCCGGTCAACATCAAGAACCCGGCACCGGTGAGCACCGAACCGATGTTGGGATACGCGCCCGCCTCCTGCAGCAAGTCGAGGTGGTACGCGGTGATACGCCCGTCGCGGGTGCCGCCGATGGTGAACGTTTGCACCTGGCCGCGCGCATGCACCATGCCGAGCAGGTTCTCCGTGCGGGTCTCGGCCCACTGCACCGGCCGACCGACGAGGCGCGACAGCTCGCCGAGAATCATCTCCTCGACGTGCGGGAACCCCTTCGCGCCGAAGCCGCCGCCTACGTCAGGGGTGATGACGCGGATGCGTTCGGCCGGCAAGCCGTAGGCGAGCTCGAGTTGCCCGCGCACCTGGTGTGCGCCTTGACAGCTCGCGTACATCACGAGGCGATCGCCGTCCCAATACGACGCCGCGCAGCGCGCCTCCATCGGGGCGACCGCCATGCGCTGGTTGTGCACACGACCGTGCACCACGACCTCGCATTCGTCGAAGTTCGCCGTGAGCAGGTTGGGCATCGTCGCGCAGACGTTGGTACCGACCTCATCGAAGAGGATCACCGCGTCAGATGCCGCCTGCTCGACGTCGACCACGACCGGGAGCGGCTCGTACTCGACCACGATCATCTCGGCCGCGTCGGCCGCCTGATACACGCTCTCGGCGACGATGGCGGCGACGCATTCGCCGACGAAGCGCACTCGATCGGTGGCCAGGAACGGCCGCAGGAATGGCGGCTGGATCATGCCGGGGAACATCGACGGTGCTTTCGTGAGCGCGAGGTCTTCGGCGGTGAACACTGCGATGACCCCGGGCATCGCACGCGCGGCCGACACGTCGATGCTCGTGATCCGGGCGTGGGCCATCGTGGCGCGGGCGAAACCGGCCCATGCGGCATTCGGTAGGCGAATGTCACCGACGTAGGTACCTCCGACGGTGAGGAACTTCGGATCCTCGGTTCGTTTGACCCGGTTACCCAGCAGGCTCATCGGTTCGGCTCCTCATTCGGACGCGGTGCGGCGACGATACCGGACACGGCCCGCCCAGACGCAGGCCGTCGACCGCGCCCGAACCGGCGTGGCGCGAGCGGTCACAGTAGAACAACACCGCGTGTCATTCGGCCGTGGTGCAGATCGTCCATGGCCAGCGCGATCTGGTCGAGCGTGTAGGTCTTGTCGAACAACGCGTCGAGGTCGAGGCGACCCTGCATGTAGAGATCGACGAACTCGGGGATGTGGCGCTTCGGCGTGATC
>JANMVY010000323.1:0-1785 GCA_031393535.1 Actinomycetes bacterium
AGATCATGCCGGCGAGTACCTCGTCGAGCTGCAGCGGCGCGACCGCGACACCGGCGGGCATGCGCCAGCTGCCGGGGCGCACCTTGATGCTGTGCAGTCCCGCGCCGAGATGGAAGCTGATCGGCGCGCCGATTTCGTTCGCGGTGGCCCAGAACGAGGCCCACCCGTCCTCGAAGGGTGGCTCGGGCGCGTCGAACACGCTGAGCACCGCGCCGCGGTGGCCGAGCGATGCGCAGCGCTCGAGCTCGCAACGTGCTGCTTCGGGGTCGTGGCTCGACAACAGGGCGAGCACGACCAAGCGGTTCGGTGCCGATGCGTTGAACTCGGCGGCCCAGTCGTTGTAGGCGGCCATGCACGTGGCGCGCAGCACCGGGTCGGGCACCGGCAGGCCGAGCGGCGGGCCGTAGATGACCTGACAGTAGATGCCGTCGCGATCCATGTCGGCCAGGCGGTCTGTGGCACGACCGGGCCGGAAACCGAGGTCGTCGTTGGTGATGAGGCCTTTCGCGCGCCGTCCACTCGGCCCGAGCCTCGTGTCGCCGATGACCCACACCGGCCCCTCGTCGGTGTCCATCACGCGGGGCACCGCGTCGCGCCGCGCCGCGGGCACTCGCCCGGTGAACAGATCGGGCGGGAGCACGTTCACGTCCATGTGGTCGTCGGCCGAGATGATGCGGTCGGGTAGCGCGATCGACACGGTGCCCCCCTCGTCTGCGACCGGCGGCTGTTCGCCGCGAACTTCGCTGCCGACCGTACCAAGCAAGCGCTTGACAGGCAAGAGGTGCCAGGACGATACTTCGCGCCAGGGGCAGCGGATGTACGACCACATCACCATCGGCGACACGATTCCCGCGTTCGAGCGGCGCAGCGAGTTCGCGCACTGGAACCGCTATGCAGCCGTCAACGACGAGTTCATCGACGTGCACATGAGCGCCGAAGCGGCCCGCGCCGCGGGCCAGCCCGACGTGTTCGCCATGGGCAACCTGCGTGTGGCCTACGTGCACAACGCGCTGCACGACTGGCTCGGCGGTGCGGGCGACATCTCGATGTTCCGTTGTCAGTTCCGTGCGTTGAACTTCCTCGGTGACACGCTGCGCACACTCGTGCGCGTCACCGCCAAAGCCGTCGTCGCCGGCACTCCGACCATCGACCTCGAGATCGGTGTGGTCAACCAGAGCGGCGACGAAACGATGCCGGGCGCGGCGCGCGTGGTGCTGTTCGGCGAGGGCGGTCCGCGCATGCCCGACCCCGAACCGCGCACGGCACACGTTCACCCCACCGTCGGTGTGCATCTCGACGAGGCCACCATCGATTGCCTCGACCGCCCGCTCGCGATGCTCCGTTCACTGCCCGTCGACGCGAACGACATCCGCCGCTGGGCACAAGCGGTGTATCACCCCGAGCCGGCGCCGGCCGACTTTTTCGACCTCGCCGTGGCTGCGGCCGGCGTATGGGGTGGCCTGGTCGCGCCCCGCGACTTCAACCCCTACGCGTGGCACCCAGCTTATCACCCCGAGGCGTACCCATGGATGCGCGGCATGGGCACCGAACCTGGTCGGCGCGGGCTGAACGGCGGCCAGTGCAGCTGGTACTTCGCGCCGATCCGCCTCGGTGACGTCATCGCGTCGGAGGTCACCCTCGTCGACGCGTTCGAGCGCGAAGGGCGCCTGGGCACCATGATGTTCCTCGTCGACGAGGCCCGATGGACGAACCAGCGCGGTGAACTGGTGCGCATCGGGCAACGAACGACCATCTACTACTGACGTCGGGGGGCGCCGTGGGGAA
>JANMVY010000349.1:0-2117 GCA_031393535.1 Actinomycetes bacterium
CTGGTTCCCCCGAGGCCGACGCGCCCGACCTCACCGACGCCCGGGAGCCCGTCGCCGACGCGCCCGACCTCACCGACGCCCGGGAGCCCGTCGCCGACGCGCCCGACGTCACCGATGCCCCGGAGGCCGTCGTGGCCGCCGCGACCGAGGAGAGCTGACGACGTATGGCAGAGTTCAGCGCAAGGGACGTCAAGGCGCTGCGCGACGCGACCGGCGCCGGCATGATGGACGCCAAGAAGGCGCTCACCGAAGCCAACGGTGATTTCGAGGCAGCCGGCCAACTCCTGCGGGAGAAAGGCCTCACCAAGGCGATCGAGCGACAGGGACGCGAGAACAACGAGGGCTCGATTGCTCTTGCGTCGAACGGTGGGGCGGCGGCGATCGTGCAGGTTCGCACCGAGACCGACTTCACCGCGAAGAGCGATGGGGTCCTGTCGTTGGTCAAGCAGCTTGCCGAGCAGGTGCTCGCCGGCGGGGAAAGCGCGATCGACGCCACGGCACTCGACGACCTGAGGCTCACCACCAAGGAGAACCTCGGGCTCGGCAGGGTCGTACGCATAGAAGCCGCGGCCGGCAACATCCTCGACACCTACCTCCACACCCAGGAGGGTCGCGGCATCAATGCCGTCATCGTCGAGGCCAACGCGGTCGATCAGGAAACGCTGCACGAGGTCGCGCTCCACATCGCGTTCGCCAAGCCCACGGTACTGACCCGAGACGAGATCTCGACCGACGTCGCGGCCAGAGAGCGTGTTGCGCTGGTCGAGATCACGAAGGCCGAAGGCAAGCCCGAGGCCGCATGGGACAAGATCGTCGAGGGTCGACTCGGCGCCTGGTACAAAGAACGCGTCCTACTCGAGCAGGGTGTCTTCGGCGAGAAGGAAACCGTGCAGCAAAAGATCGGCAGGGGCACCATCGTGCGCTTCGCCCAGGCCACCGTCGGCGCCTGATGGCCGACGACGGACGCGTCGTCGATCCCATCGTCCCGGGCACTGTTGCCGGGCGCTGGGATCGCATCGTGCTGAAGCTCTCCGGTGAGGCGTTCGCGGGCGATGCCAGCACTGGCATCGACGGTGCGGTCGTCCGCCGGATAGCCGAGGACATCGTCGACCTGCGGCGCGCGTACGCGATCGATGTCGCAGTCGTGGTGGGCGGCGGCAACATCTGGCGCGGCATGACAGGCGCGGGCGCGGGTATGGATCGCGCTCAGGCCGACTACATGGGCATGCTCGCAACCGTGATCAATGCGCTCGCATTGCAGGACACGCTCGAGCAGTTGGGCCAGCCCACGCGGGTCCAGACCGCGATACACATGGCACAGATCGCCGAGCCGTACATCCGTCGGCGGGCGATCCGCCACCTCGAGAAGGGTCGAGTGGTCATCTTCGCGGGTGGCACCGGGAACCCGTTCTTCACCACCGATACCACGGCCGCGCTCCGCGCAGTCGAGATCGAGGCGCAGGCGGTCCTGAAGGCCACGCAAGTCGACGGCATTTACACTGCCGATCCGAAAAAGGACCCGTTGGCCCAACTGATCCGAACTGTTTCGTACATGGAAGTGCTCAACCGGGGCCTCCAGGTCATGGACACCACGGCCATCACGTTGTGCATGGACAACGCATTGCCGATCGTCGTGTTCGATCTTTTGGCGCGGGGGAACGTACGGTCCCTGCTCGCGGGTGAGGCGATCGGTACCCTGGTCAGCTGATGGAGGGGTGCAGTTGAGCGAGCTGACCGACCTCGTGCTCGAGGAGACGACCGAGAGAATGGGTCGAGCCGTGGTCCACGCGCGCACGGAGTTCGCGGGCGTCCGTACCGGGCGGGCCAACTCGGGCCTGCTCGAACGGCTCGTCGTCGAGGCGTACGGTGTCGAGATGAAGATGCAAGAGCTCGTCTCGTTCTCGGTACCCGAGCCGCGCCAGCTGGTCATCACACCCCACGACATGTCGACCATGGCGTCGATCGAAAAGACCATCCGAAACTCCGACCTCGGCCTCAATCCCGGGAACGACGGTCGGTCGATCCGGTTGAACTTCCCGCCGCCCACCGCGCAGCGACGTCGCGAGCTCAGCAAGATCGTCGACACCATGGCCGAGGAGGCCAAGGTGGCCATTCGC
>JANMVY010000358.1:0-7499 GCA_031393535.1 Actinomycetes bacterium
CCCACATGGGCCCGTACCGCATGCGACAAGCTCACGAGCCTCCGACTGCGTTCTTCGGGCGTGTTCTTGTCGCTGGTGTACTCGATGTCGAGCGCGATGCCGTCGAAACGCTGCCCAAGCACCGAGAAGTCGGCGATGGCCTTGACGTGGTCGAGATCGGCGGTGCCGTCACCCCACTTCGGGAGGTACCAACCCACCACCCGCATGCCGCGTTGGTGGGCCCGCAGCACGAACTCCGCGATCAGCCAGCGGTCCTCCAACAACGCGGGCGAACGCGAGTCGATCCTTCCGGCCTGGAGGTAGACGGTCTTGACCCCCATGGTCGCCATCTCATCGACCGACGCCGCGCTGACCGGCGGCGTCGGCCCGGTGTACGGCGGCGAGTAGTCGAACGCGTCGACCCACGCGCCGAGCCCGCGATACGCGTCGACCGTGCGGTTCACCGGGTCAGCGTCGCGTGGCCCCTCGCTCACCACGCGGGTCACGGTCGCTTCGGTGACGCGCGGGCTCAACGTGGTCCACGGGCGCGCCACGGCGACCGCGCCGCCCGCTCCGGTCACCAAGATGACAACACCCGCGAGCGCGATGAACGGCTTACGCACCGGCGCGTTTCTTGTCGACCCGATCGAGATGCACACGCGCCATGGGTGCCTCCGACCTGCGACGTACCGACTTTGCGGCCGGACACTAGTCGATACCGATGAACCGCTTGGTCAGGTTCATCACCGGGTTGTGGGCCGGCCACGTTGAGAAACGGCCGGTTCGGTGGCATCCTGAATGAGTCGGAGTCGAGCACGCGCAACTGCGCTCTGCTGGCCTTTCGCATCATTGGGAGAGCAATGGCCTTCAAAGTCGGCGACCGCGTGGTCTACCCGCACCACGGCGCAGCAGTCATCGAGAAGAAGGAGAAGCGCAAGGCCTTCGGCAACGAGAAGGACTACTTCGTCCTCCGCATGGCGCACGGCGATATGACATTGGCGGTTCCGGTCGACAAGGCCGAGGAGGTCGGCATGCGCTGGCCGATCAGCACCGAGGACGTCGAGGACCTGTTCGAGGTGCTCGGTCGCCGCGACGTGCGCGAGCCGGCGAACTGGAGCCGGCGCTTCAAGAACCACCAGGAGAAGCTGAAGTCGGGCGACGTCTACCAGGTGGCCGAGGTCGTGCGGAACCTGGCGCTTCGCGACGCCGACAAGGGTTTGTCCGCCGGCGAGAAGGCGCTATTCAACAAGGCCCGCAATGTGCTCGTGTCCGAGCTGTCGTTCGCGTTGGACGTCCCCGAGGACGACGCGCTGAAGCGTGTCGAGGGCGCACTGGTCTGATCCGGGCTCCGCGGCACCGCCCCGGGTGGTGTGACTTCCGTTACCCTTCGGGACAACGAAGTGGAGGCCTCATGGGACCAGCGCACAATCGACGCATCGTTGTAGGCGTCGAAGGCTCCGATGGATCGCGCGTCGCGCTGCGATGGGCCATCGACGAGGCCCGGTACCGCTCGTGTGACGTCGAGGTGGTCACGGCGTATCTGCCCACCTATGTCCCCGCGGCGCCCGATTTCGGCTACGTCTCGCTCGACCCGATCGACCTCGTCGAAGAGGTGCGCAAGATGCAGGACGAGCTCGTTGCTGCAGCCACGGCGCACTGCGCCGCGCCCGAGGTGACCGTCGAGCAGAAGCTCATCAAGGGTCGCGCGGCCGATACGTTGATCGCCGCTGCGAATGGCGCGGCGCTGCTCGTGGTGGGCAACCGCGGACGTGGGGGCTTTCGCGGCCTGCTCCTCGGCTCGGTGAGCCACCAGATCGCCCAGCACGCCGGGTGTCCGGTGGTGATCGTCCGAGCCGACATGGTCTTCGATGACCCAGCGCAGAACGACGCCTGAGCACGCGCGCGGCCCGACGTCGCGCCACTTCGCCGGGAGCCGCGAAGTCCACAGGTTCGCGGGCTCCAGCACGTGGTCGTCCACGCTCACGATCTTCGGCATCACCATGGCTGATCCCCCGTCTTCGGTTCGTGTGCATAGAGCGCGACGGCGCAAAGGTGACGCCGCGTCAGCTCATTCGATTTCAGCCCCCGCGGCCCGCCGCGGCAGGGGCGAACGTCCCGAAATGTGTGAGGCCACCGTCACTGCGGCCCGTCGCAGGCGAGGTCGACGGCGCTGGTAGCCTCACGCCGTCGGGTCAACTGCGTCCGACATCTGGTGGCGAGACGCACCGGCCCGTCGGGTCGGTCATGGTGTCGCTCAACGCTCGTGTGCGCCGCGCACGTTGCGCCCGCCGTGAGCGGGCAGTCCGGAGAACAATGCCCCTCTCGACCATCACGCAACTCGACCGACGCGTGAGTGCACCGGCCGCCGACATCGTGCGCGATCGCCCAGCGTCGTTGCGCGCCGTCATCGAGAAGATTCCGGCTTCGTGCTATGAACGTTCCACTGCACGCGGATTGTGGCTCGCGGCCCGCGATCTCGTACTGCACGCGATCGTCGTGTTCGCGCTCGTGCGCGCCGACGCCTGGTGGGCCGTGCTGGTCTTGTGGCTCGTATCGGGCTTCACCGCGTCCGCATTGTTCGTACTCGGCCACGACGCCGCGCACGAGGCCCTCTTCGACAGCCGCCGGCTCAATGCAGTGGTCGGACGCATCCTCTTTCTCCCCTCGCTGCACATCTACAACGCGTGGAAGCTCGGGCACAACCACATCCACCACCGCCACACCGCGCGCGAGCAGATGGACTTCGTGTGGCATCCGGTCACTCCCGAGCAGTACGCCACCTTCGGGCCACTCGCCAGGCTCCGCCATCGCCTCGAATGGTCGGCGCTCGGCGCAGGCGCCTACTACCTCACACGCATCTGGTGGTCGAAGATGATCGTGCTGCGCGCGCCGAAACGATTCCGGGTCGGCATCACCAAAGACCGCCTGGTGCTCGGTGTGCTCGCGTCCGGGTTCGTGTTCGGCGCAGCGGTGCTCGGAGGCGTTCTGCACGGCGACTTCGCCGGCGCCGCATGGATGATCACCAAGGTCATCGTTGGGCCGTTCCTCATGTTCTGCTGGTTCATCGGCTTCACGGTCTACGTGCATCACATCAACGTCCGCATGCTGTGGGCACGCCGGCGCGACTGGAACAAGGTCGATGCCCAATTGCTGGCGACATCGGTGCTCCGGGTGCGCAAGCCGTTCGGGGTGTTCTTCCACAGCATCTACACCCACGTACCGCACCACGTCGACGTGCGAATTCCCTGCTACCACCTCGACGAGGCACAGGCGGCCATCGAGGCGGCGTATCCCCACCTTGTGCTCGACGAGCCGCTGCGGGCGCGCTCGTATCTCGCGACCACCAAGGCATGCAAGCTGTTCGACTTCGACACCAGCCGCTGGCTCACCTATCGCGCGGCGCGCCCCCTCATGATCACGCCGGCGAACGGCGCGGTCGCGCACGGCACGATGAGCGACCTCACCGACCTCGACTGAGCCAACGCGTCAACTCGAGCGGGGCAGTCGCAGGACGTGTTCGCCGATGTAGTTGAGAATAACCTCGTTGTTGACGGGCGCGATCTTCAATAGGCGCGCGATGCCCCACAGGGTGTGCACGTCGTACCCGTTGTCGAACGCATAGCCGCCGTGGGTCTGGATCGCGGCGTCGCACGCCTCGACCGCGGCGGTCGATGCCAGCAGCTTGGCCGTGTTGGCGAGGTACCCCGCGTTGACGCCGCTGTCGAACGCCCGCGATGCGGTGTACATCACGAGTCGCGCCGCATCAAGCTTGGCCTTGGCCATGGCCAGGGGGTGTTGCACGCCTTGATACGCACCGATCGGCGTACCGAACGGTGCGCGTTCGCGTGCGTATTCGACCGCCTTCGCCAGCGCGAAATCACCGATGCCGAGCGCCCACGCGGCGGCAAGCAGCCGTTCGGAGTTCAAGGCGTCGAACACGTAGCGGAACCCTTCGCCCTCCTCTCCTATGAGGCGGTCGGCCGGCACGCGCACATCAGTGAAGAACACGCTGTACTGGCGGTCGGGCATCACGATGCCGATGTCGATCGGCTGCAACTCGATACCTGGGCTGTTCACATCCACGACGAACAACGACAGACCCTGACGCTTGTCAGCCACCTCGTTCGCACGCGCGGTGCGGGTCACCACCATCACCGTGTCGGACACGTCGATCGCCGAGATGAAGATCTTCTGGGCGTTCATCATGTAGTCGCCGTGCGGTGTGCGTGCCGCGAAGGTCGAGATGTTGAACGTGTTCGTCCCGGCGTCGGGCTCGGTGACCGCGAAGCACATCCGCGATTCGCCGGTGACGGTTGGTGTGACGAGGGCGCGGATCTGCTGTGGTGTGCCGTGGCGGATGATCGTCTCGCGTGCGAACACCGTCAGGATGTAGAGCGCGATGGGCGTGCCGGCGCGGGAGATCGCCTCCATTGCGGCGACGGCCGCGGTGACACCCGGGCCGGCGCCGCCGTACTCCTCTGGCACACCCAGGCCGAGCAGACCTTGGTCGACCATCGCCTGCCACATCTCGTCGGTGAAGCGGCCGCTGCGGGCGCAGTCGACCCAGTAGGCACGGTCGAAGCGCTCGGTCACGCCGAGCGCCGCCTGATGCACCACCGCGCGTACCTCGCCGAGATGATCGGCGAGCTGGTCGTCGGGCAGGCTCATCGGGATCCCTTCGTGAACGGTGGTCGGGCAGCGGCGTCGAGCAACGCCGACGGGATGTCGAGCTCGAGGCGCAGGAGGGCCTGAGCGTATGCCTTGGCCTGCGCGTCGGTGCGCAGGCTCGCTGATCCGCCGCCGGTGCCGAGCACACCGCGCAGCACGAAGTTGACGGCCCGCAGGTTCGCCAGCTCGTAGCGATCGACGTGGGCGACGGGGATGGCGAAGTGCGCGGCCACGACGGCCGGGCGCAGCGAATGAAGTACGAACGCGTACGCCTCGGAGGAGGCGACCCACACGCCGATGTTCGCGTGTGCGCCTTTGTCACCCGAGCGGGCCAAGGCGATCGAACCCAGAGGCGAGCGAGCCGTTTCGGGCGTGCTCATGCCGGCACCTCACGGACCTCGACCTGCGGGTTCACGGCGGTCTTCGCCACGAGCGCCGGCCAGTGCTCGAGCACGTCGCTCGGCTTCGGGCGACCGCCGGCGAACCCGGTGAGTCCGGGCGGACCGCTCGTGAGCAGGCTCGCCAGCTCGCTCCCGAAGCGATCGACTGCCCCACGATCGGCGCTCTGCACCGCGATGCGCAGCACCACCTCGGGCGGGTCGGCGATGAAGGCGGCCGGCGCTCCCGGGGCGAGGCACACCCCGGCACCGATGACCTCGACGAGGCGCTCGGCGGCCCCGAAGTGCACGCGCTGCAAGGCGAGGCGATCGAACAGGATGTCGGCGGTGAGCTGTGCCTTCTCGACGGCGTCCGGGCCGGGGACCGTGAGCTGGCCGACGGCTTTGAACCCCGCCTGCAACGTGCACGAGACCTTGTATGTGGGGGTGGGCGCGACGCCGTGCACGCCCGTGACCCGCACGCGGTCGGGCCCGTCGTCGTGCAGTTCGATCGAGGTGAAGTCGGCGACGACGTCCGCGGTGAGGTAGCGCCGCGGGTCGGCGATCTCGTAGAGCAGCTGCGCGGTAACGGTGTCGCAGTTCACGAGGCCGCCGGTTCCGCGATGCTTCGTGACCACGAAGGAACCGTCGGCGTACGCCTCGACGATCGGATACCCGATGGTGGCCCAGCCGCGCACGTCACGCCAACCTTCGAAGTTGCCGCCGGTGCACTGCGCGCCGCACTCGATGATGTGGCCGGCCACCGTGGCCGCGGCAAGCCGGTTGTGATCCTCGGGCGACCAGCCGAACTCGTGCGCGATGGGCGCAACGGTCAGCGACGCGTCGGTGCAGCGCCCGGTGATCACGATGTCGGCGCCGTCGCGCAACGCGTCGACGATGGGCCACGCCCCGAGGTAGGCGTTGGCGCTCTGCAGCCGCCCGAGCTGCGGCGCGAGGTTCTCGCCCGTGTCGAGGTTGGTGAACAACTCGCCACCGTCGACCAACGCGCCCACGCGTCCGACGAGCTCGTCACCGTCGACCACGCCGATTCGCAGCCCGCCACGTCCGAGCCGCGCCGCCAGGGCACCCACCGCGTCGGCGCACGCCCGGGGGTTGACGCCACCGGCGTTGGCAATGATGCGGATGCCGCGTTCGTGGCACTCGGGCAGGATCTCGGCGAGGAGCTTCACGAAGTCGGTCGCGTAGCCCGCGGCCGGATCGCGACGGCGCGCCTTGTGCAGGATGCTCATCGTCACCTCGGCCAGGTAGTCGAGGGTCAGGTAGTGCAAGGGCCCCTCACGAACAAGACGCATCGGCCCGGCGATCGTGTCGCCCCAAAAGCCCTGCCCGTTCCCCACGAGGAGCGGTTCGCGCACGGTGCCCGTTGCGGCCGTTGCGGCCGTTGCGGCCGTTGCGGCCGTTGCGGTCGGCGCGGTCACCGGCCCTGCCAATTCGGTTTGCGCTTCTCGCGAAAGGCGCGGGGGCCTTCCTGGGCGTCCTCGCTGGTGTACGCCCGTTCGAAGATACGGTCGGCTGCCGCCAACGCGGCCGTGCGCCCCAACTCTGCGGCCTCGTAGACCATGGCCTTGCCCGCCCGCACCGACAACGGTGCGTTGTCGGCGATGCGTTGGGCCATCGTCTCGGTCGCGGTACGAAGTTCGGCGCGCGGCACCACCTGGTTCACGAGCCCGACCTCGTACGCGCGCGTGGCGGTGATGGGCGCGGCGGTCATGAGCAACTCGAGGGCGACGCGGGGTGGGATCAGCCAAGGAAGCGGCGCGGCCCACGGGGCACCTCTCCCCCAGCGCGCCTCGGAGATGGCGAACATCGCATGGTCGGCGGCGATGCACAGATCACACATCTGCGCGAGCAGGAACCCGCCGCCGTAGGCAATGCCGTTGACCGCGGCGATCACCGGCTTCGCGGTGTGGATGTTCTCGCCGAGGCGCGGCAAGAAGTCGGGCGGCGGCACTCGGAGCGCGTTCTCGGCCATCTCCAACAGGTCGCCACCTGCGGAGAACGCAACATCACCCGCGCCCGTGAGCACCAGCACCTTGGCCGCGGGATCGGCGTCGAAGCGCCGGATCGCGTCGAAGAGCCCCGCGCGAACCGCCTGGTTCAGGGCGTTGCGCGCCTCGGGACGATTCATGGTGACCCACACGATGTCGCCACCATGCTCATAGAGCAGTTCGTCGGTCACGTGTCCTCCGCTTCGCCCACCACCACGAGCACGGCTCCGGCCGCGACGACCTGACCGGCGTGCACGCGTACCTCGGCCACCACACCGGCCACGGCGGCGGTGATGGTGTGCTCCATCTTCATGGCCTCGAGCACCGCGAGCACTTCGCCGGCCGCGACCAGGGCACCGACTACCGCGTCGACGCGCACCACCGTCCCCGGCATGGGGGCGAGCAATGATCCGGCGCGCAACTCGACGACCGGGAGCGGGAACCGTGGCTCCACTCGAAGGCTCAC
>JANMVY010000371.1:0-4617 GCA_031393535.1 Actinomycetes bacterium
CTCGTCGAGATGACCAGCCCTTCTGTGGCGCGCGAGAACGGGATCGGGATGGTGTTCCAAGATCTCCGTCTCATACCCGCGCTCACGGTGATCGAGAACGTGTCGCTGGCCCTGCCCCTCTCGGGCTTGCGGCTCGATCGCAAGAAGCTCCGCCACAGGATCATCGAGGCGTCGTCCCAATTCGGTCTGGCCGTCGATCCAACCGCGACGGTGCGGGATCTGTCGATCGGTGAGCGCCAGCGCGTCGAGATTCTGAAGGTTCTACTGACCGGCGCCCGACTCGTGATCCTCGACGAGCCCACCAGCGTGCTCGCACCCCAAGAGGTCGATGACCTGTTCAGCGGTTTGCGACGCTTGCGTGACACCGGGCTGTCGGTCGTCGTGATCACGCACAAGCTGGCCGAGACTCGTTCGATCGCCGATCGCGTCACGGTGCTGCGTGGGGGCCGGCTCGTGCTCGAGAGCGTGGACCCCCGGGGCTATACCGACGACCAGCTCGTCGAAGCGATGGTCGGGCGAACCGTCGGGGCGCTGCCGCCCGCGCGGCCCCGACGGGACGAACCCATCGCGGCGCTCTCGCTCGACGCGGTCACCGTCGACGAGCACCGTCGAGGTCGGCTCCTCGACCACATCGATCTCGAAGTGCGCGCCGGCGAGTTGGTCGGCATTGCCGGCGTGGCCGGGAACGGGCAGCTGCCCCTCTACGAAGTCGCGCTGGGCTTGCGGCGTCCCACCTCGGGTACCGTCACGATCGCCGGCACGCGCCAAACACGACCCAACCCGGCCCGAGCGTTGGCCGCGGGAGCGAGGGGCATTCCCGAAGACCCGGTGCGCGACGCCGTCATACCGGGGCTGAGCGTCCATGAGCACATCGCGCTCGACGACCTCGACGTCATACGACGAGGTCTGGGCATCGACTGGGCCCTGGTGGCGTCGAGTTACGCGGAGCGTAACGACGCCTGCGATCTGCGGGCCGCGCCGGGCGAACGGCGGCTCGAGGCACTCTCGGGCGGAAACATCCAGCGCGTGATGCTCGTGCGAGCGTTGGGGACAATCCATCCCGATGGGCGCAGACGAACCCCCAACCTCATCGTGGCCGCCTACCCCACCCGGGGCTTGGACATCGCCACGACGCGTCGCACCCAAGTGCTGCTCCTGCAACGGCGAGCCGAGGGCTGCGGTGTGCTGTTGATCTCCGAGGATCTCGACGAGCTCTTCGAGCTGTCCGACCGGATCGCGGTCATGCACGCGGGTGCAATCGCCGGGATCGTCGATCCGGCCACGTCGGATCGGTACTCGGTCGGCCGTCTCATGCTCGGCGCAGAACGCGCGGGCGCGGCATGAGCGAAACACGACTCCCTGTGGGCAACCGCGCGTTGCTCGCCCGTCTCGACCTCTCGGGGGCTCGGCGCATCGTTCTCGCGCTGGGCGTCGCACTTTTGCTGTTCGCCATGCTCATGCTCGTCAAGGGTGCAAACCCCTTGACCGCCTACGGCGACATGCTCCGCTCGACCTTCACCGACCGCAACCAGCTCGCCGGGATCGTCGTGAAGGCCACCCCGATAATCCTCGCCGCGCTCGCGGTCAGCGTCCCGGCGCGAGGCGGCCTCATCAACGTCGGCGGCGAAGGCCAGCTGATCGTCGGGGGCATCGGCGCCATGGGTACGTCGCTCCTGCTCGACGGGCGGGTGGCCGGTCCGATCAGCCTCTTCCTGATGGCGCTCGTCGCCGCGATCGCCGGTGGGTTGTGGTCGGCGTTGGCCGCGGTGCTGCGGCGAGTCGTGGGCATTGCCGAATCGGTCACGACGCTCCTGATGAACTACATCGCCCTCGACCTGATGTACTTCCTCATCTACGACCGGTGGAAGGACCAGAAGGGTTCCGGCCAACCGGCGACGCGGCCGCTCGGCGCCGCGGAGCGGCTACCGCTGCTCGGCAACACCCGTATCCACCTCGGTATCTTGCTCGCGGTCATCGCCACTCTCACGATCTTCGTCATCATGCGCATGACGTCGTGGGGTTTCCGTTTGCGTGTCGTCGGTGGCAATCCCGAAGCGGCGCGTCGCGCCGGGCTGAACGTCGGTCGGCTCCTCATGACCGCCATGTTCGTCGGCGGCGCACTCGCCGGGCTCGGAGGCTTCTGCCAGCTCGCCGGCGCCGAATTCAAGCTGCGGAGCGGCTTTCTCGCCGGCTATGGCTATATAGGGTTCCTCGGTTCGTGGCTCGCCCGTCACCGACCGATCGGCGTTGCGCTGGCGTGTCTGCTGTTGGCGAGCATCTCCGTCGGGGGCGACAGCCTGCAACTCGACTCCAAGCTTCCCGCAGCGAGCGTGAACGTGCTCATGGCGCTGGTGCTGCTCGGTGTGTTCGGTTTCAGCAAACGGAAGGCGCAGACGACGTGAGCCTCGGCTCGGAAGTACTGACCGGAGGAGTGCGAGGCGGCACCTCGATCCTGTTCGCCGCGCTCGGCGAGTCGATCTGCGAGTTGGCGGGGGTGGTGTACCTCGGCACCGAGGGTTCGATGCTGACCGGCGCCCTCGCCGCCTATGCCGTCGCGGCCGAGACCGGGCACCCGTGGCTCGGAGCAGGCGCAGGCGCACTGGCCGGAGGCGCGCTTGCGCTCGTGCACGCGTATGTGGTGCTCAGCCGCAAGGCCAACCAGTTGGCCACCGGCTTGGTCGTGCTCTTCCTCGGGCTCGGTCTCACATCGTTGTTCGGGGCGATGTACGTGCAGGCCCAGGCGCCGAGCTTCCGGCCGGTTGCGATTCCTGTGCTGCACTCGATCCCGCTTCTGGGCAAGGCGTTCTTCACCCAGGATCCGCTCGTGTATCTGTCGCTCGTCGCGGTGCCCGTCATCTGGTGGATCATCAGCCGCAGCCGGTGGGGAGTCTTGTTGCGGGCGGCGGGCGAGCGCTCCGAAGTGCTGGTCACCCACGGGCACCGCATCCTGCCCATCCAGTACGCCGCCGTCGTGACCGGCGGAATGCTCGCCGGGATCGGCGGCGCCCATCTGTCGACCGCCTATACGAAAGCCTGGTTCGAGAACATGGTGCAGGGCCGCGGTTTCGTCGCGGTGGCAGTGGTGATGTTCGCCGCTCGACAGCCCTTCAAAGTGGCGGGTGGCGCATACCTGTTCGGGGCGGCGCTCGCCCTCTCGCCCGCGCTGCAGGCCCGGGGCTACGGGATCAACCAGTTCGCGCTCGACGCCGTCCCCTACCTCGTAACCCTCGCCGTTCTCATCGTGCTCGGGCGTCGCCGATCGGCAGACGTCCCCGAAGGTCTGTCGAAGGTCTTCGAGACAGCCTCCACCGGCTGAGCTCGACCGCGCTGTTCATCATCAGTACCCCACCCAGGAGGAAATCCCAATGCGTATCCGTCGGCTTGTGCCTGCCCTGGCGGTGAGCTTCGCCCTGCTCACTGCCGCGTGCGGCGATTCGACATCGGCCACCAAGACGCCGGCCCCCGCCGCGTCCGGCAAGACCGGGACCGCGGCCCCGACCGGCAGCGGCCCCGGTGTCGGCTCAAAGAAGGTGGGCTTCATCTTCGTCGGCCCCAAGGACGACTTCGGCTACAACCAAGCCGCGTATCAGGGCAGCCAAGCGGTGAAGAAGAAGCACCCTGAACTTGAGGTCATCACCGCGGAGAACGTGCCCGAGGACGACAACGCGACGCGCGTCATGGAGAAGATGATCAGCGACGGCGCGAAGATCATCTTCGCCACCTCGTACGGTCACCTCGATCCTGCGCTGAAGGTCGCAGCGGCTCATCCCGACGTCGTGGTCATCCAGCAGGGCAACTTCATCCAGACCGCCATCCCGAAGAACAGCGGCACGTACTTCGGCACGGTGTACGAGCCCGTCTACCTCGCCGGGATCGCCGCGGGCAAGAGCACCAAGTCGAACAAGCTCGGATACGTCTACGCCTTCCCGATTCCCCAAACGATTGCCAACATCAACGCCTTCGAGCTCGGCGCGCTGTCGGTGAATCCAGCGGTGCAGACCTATGTCGTGAACACCTCCAACTGGTGTGACCCGGCCAAGCAGGCCGAAGCGGCGAAGAGCCTGTTCGCCCAAGGGGTCGACGTGATCACCCAGCACCAGGACTGCACCGCGACCATCACGAAGGCGGCAGAAGAAGCCGGCAAGATGGTCGTCGGCTACCACGCCGATGCGTCGTCGCTCGCCCCGAAGGGGTGGATCACCGGTTCCGAGTGGGCCTGGAGCGATCTGTTCAACGAGATCGTCGAGACCAGCATCGCGGGCACGTTCACCGGCTCCAAGTTCAACGCCAACTACCGCGTCGGTTTCAAGGACGGCAAGAACCCGTTTGTGCAGTCGAAGTTCGGCCCCGCGGTCACCGCCGACACGAAGAAGTTGATCGAGACGGCCAAGGCGGCCATCAGCTCGGCCCAGGGATCGCCGTTCAAAGGCCCGGTCCTGGCCCAGGATGGCAGCACACTCTTCCCGGCCGGCATCCCCGATTACGCCACTGTCGAATCGAAGAACACCGTGTTCGTGAAGGGTGTCGTCGGCCAGCTCCCCAAGAACTGAGCGACTTTCCTACAACCCAGACGACGCGGTGAGCAACACGCTGGTCGAGCGATCCCCCGATCGCTCG
>JANMVY010000840.1:0-1632 GCA_031393535.1 Actinomycetes bacterium
CGCACGCCGGCCAGGGGTTTGCCGAAGGCGGCGGCGGCGTCGTTGGCAGTGTCTCCGAGGCGCATGGGTGCTCCAGTATTGGGACTTGCGTGCATCGCGGAACAACCCTAATTGGTTCGTTCCGGGGTGACTCACGGCGGCTGGGGTCGCCTTGCGCACGGGCAGTATGCTCGGCGAGATGCGAGGGATAATCAGTTACGGCGCGTACGTACCATTCCGTCGGCTCGATCGGGCGGAGATCGCCAAGTTCTTCGGAACCGGAGGCGGCAAGGGCACGCGTTCGGTGGCCTCCTACGACGAGGACACCACGTCCATGGGGGTCGAGGCCGCTCGCGTGACGTTGCGGTCGGTCGATCCCGCCACCCGTGTCGACTCGTTGTGGTTCACCACCACGGCGCCGTCGTATGCCGACAAGACCAACGCGACGACCATCCACGCGGCGCTCCGCCTCGATCGCGACACTCCGGCCGTCGACATGAACGGCGCGGTCCGCTCCGCGGTCGGTGCTCTTCGCACCGCGTTGTCGCTCGGCGCGGGCAACGCGCTTGTCGTGGCGGGCGATGTGCGCACCGGCTTACCCACCTCGGGCGACGAGGCCGACGGTGGCGACGGCGCGTCGGCTGTGCTCGTGGGCGACGGTTCGTCAGGCGCCGTCATCGCGGAGCTCATGGGCTGCGGTACCGCGACCGAGGAGTTCACCGACCGCTGGCGGGTGCCAGGTCAGAGCCGATCGAAATTGTGGGAGGAACGCTTCGGTGAGATGGCCTACCTGCCGCTCGCGGCCGATGCGTGGAAGGCCGCCCTGAAAGACGCCGGCGTCGAGGCCGGTCAGATCGACAAGGTGTTCGTCACCGGTACGCACGGTCGCGCGGTTCGCGCTGCCGCGGGCAAGCTCGGCGTGAAAAGCAACGTGCTCGCCGACGATCTCGCGTCGCGCGTGGGCAACACCGGTGCTGCACACGCGGGCATCGGGCTTGCGCACATGCTTGAAGACGCGCAACCGGGTCACCTCATCGCGCTTGCCGTGTTGGCCGACGGCGCCGAGGTGCTGATCTTCCGGGTGACCGACGCGATCGAGGCGTTCCGCTCGGTGCGTCCGCTTTCGGGGCAGCTCGCGAACGGTGGCTCGCTCGGCTACGGCAAGTTCCTCTCGTGGCGTGGAGTGGTCAGCGTCGAGCCGCCTCGCCGTCCTGAACCCAACCGGCCGTCTTCCGCCGCCGCGCTCCGTCGCGAGGACTGGAAGTACGCGTTCGTCGGTTCACGCGACAAGACCACCGGCATCGTGCACATGCCACCGGCCCGTGTGGGCATCAAGGGCGGAGTCGAAGGCGACATGGCACCCGCGGCCATGGCCGACACACAGGGCACGGTGCTCACGTTCACTGTCGATCGGCTCGCCTACTCGCCGAGCCCCCCCATCGTGTTCGCCGTGGTCGACTTCGACGGTGGTGGCCGAGTGCCCATCGAGCTGACCGACTGCGACCCCGCCGACGTGACGATCGGTGCGCGGGTCGAGATGACCTTCCGCCGGTTGTTCACGGCCGACGAAATTTGCAACTACTTCTGGAAAGCGCGCCTCGTCCGAGGCGCGCTCGACGACACCGCGCGCCTCGTTCCCGGCGCGTCGGCATG
>JANMVY010000379.1:0-1583 GCA_031393535.1 Actinomycetes bacterium
CGTCGGAGCAGGAGTTGTCGGGCGCGGCGGCAACGTCGAATTCGGCGCTGGCCAAGCTTTCTCCGCGAGTTCAGTGGGAACACAGCTACGTGACGAGCAACAAGACGTTCTGCGTCTATCTCGCCGAGGGCGAGGATGCCATCCGTGAGCACGCCGAGATCTCCGGGTTCCCCGCTTCGACCATCACCGAAGTCAAGGCGATGATCGACCCCACGACAGGAGGCTGACGAGCACGCGAGGCGCTACGTGAGCAGCCGGCCCCCTAACGGCCCGCATCGGTACGGCGTGGTCGATCGACGGCGCTACAGCTCGATGACGTACACGGCGTGGTCCGAGAGGTGGTGGCCGCCGGGGCGTGGGTTGATCGCTTCGACCTTGGCGAAACCAGACCGCCCTTTCGGTCCGCAGATGAGATCGATCGCGCACATTCCCGGGTTGGCGTGCGCGGCCGCTCGGTTCCACGCCGCCATCCCGAGGCTGTCGAGGGCATCTTCGATGAGTTCCCACGCCGCCTTGCTGCCGCCGTAGTTGGGGCCGCTCAGGGTCTGATTGAAATCGCCCGCCCAGAGCACCAGCGCATCGGGGAAGCGGCGAAGGAAATCGCGAACGTCGGCGACTTGGTCGGCCAGCTTGCGCTGGAACATCGCGGCCGAACTCTCTCCGGTCTGCGGCGCCTGGGTGAGCGCGGCGCGCCACGGCAGCACCGAGCCGTAGATCACGACATGCCGGCCGTCGATGTGGGTCTGGGCGGCCACCGAGAGCCGCTCATACGGCGGCATTGGGCCAATCGGCTCGACGCCTTCACCGATGATGGCCACCCACGACTCCGGGCCGAGCTTGCCTATTCGCTGCGGCGGAGATGCAACGACGCCCGGGCGCGAGACCGACCACACGGTGGGGGCCTCGGTGATCACGAAGACGTCGGCGTTGAGTCGCTCGACCTCGTCCTGCTGGGCCTTGATGGTCGAGGTTGATTGACGGCCCCGTTCGAGGTTCCACGTGGCGACGCGCATCATCGTGGCGCACCCGGAGGCCCGGGGAGGGGTCGTGGATCGCGCGTCGTCGGACGTGCGATGGTCACGGTGCTGTCCACGGACGGAGGGTTCCGACGAGATGACCCAGGAACGTGGCCCGAGCCATGACCCGCTGGTGCGGGTAGTAGTCGTTGACGCCGTAGTGCTGCACGGCGATGTTGTCCCACAGCGCGAGCGTGCCCGGCTTCCAGCGAAGGCGAATCTGGTACTCGGGTACCTCGGCTTGGTGCAGCAGGTGACCGAGAAGTGCCGCTGCGTCGTCATCGGCGAGTCCCAGGATCCGTTCGGTGAAGAGCGCGTTCACGAACAACGTCGGGCGGGCGGTGACCGGGTGCAGGATCACCAGCGGGTGTTCGACCGCGGGGTGGCGGCGGCGCAACTCGTCGAGGTCGTCGGCGTACTTGGCGGCGTACCCGCCGAGGCTCCAGTCGTGGCGGGCCGATCGACCGTGAACGAGGGCGCGCACGTCTGCGTCGAGGTTGTCGAACGCCGCCGCCATGTCGACGAACATGGTGTCGCCACCCTGTTCGGGAACCTCGATGGCGCGCA
>JANMVY010000389.1:0-1954 GCA_031393535.1 Actinomycetes bacterium
GATGGCGCAACGAGTTCGTCCGGCGGGGAACCGATGCGCTACAACAATCTTCGTGATGTTTCTCGCCAACTCGCAGGTTCCGATGGTGACGATGCGGTAACGTGCATTGCGAAAAGAAAACCATCCGTAACGCTATTGTCACACCCGTACCAGCCGACTAGGTTCTCGTGATACCGACGAGCGAGCAGCAAGGGGACGGAGTGATCCGACGTCGTGCGCCACGATGGCTGCTCCTGAGCGGCCTCACCGTGGTGTTGTTCGGCTGCGATGCCGGCAATCAACTCGCCTCCTCGACGGTCGCGGCTCCACTGCCGCCGACGCCTGTGGTCGCTGCCCCGTCGGTTCTCGCGGCTGCGAAGCTCGCCGCCCCGGCTTCGGCCTCCACGTCCACATCGGTCGTGGTTGAGGTCGTACCGGCCGCCTCGTCGGCGAACGAGATGCAGCTCGCGCCAACCACGACGATTCCGCCCACCACTGTGGTCGTGAAGCGGTCTGTCGTCCCCGCGACGTCAGCGGCCACCTTCGAGCCAGCCGCCGCCTCGCCCATCGCGCTGAACACAGCCGCTGCGGCCGAGTTCGCCGGCCGAACGAACGCGCTGCGGTCGTCGCTCGGGCTCGCACCGCTCAGCCGAGACGCGCAACTCGACGTGTCCGCCGCGAACTGGGCCCGCGAGCTGGCGGCTTCCGGGTCGCTGCGCCATTCGACGAGTCCCGACCGGGCGGTCGCCAACGGGTGGTACACCGCAGGTGAGAACGTGGGGTACGGCTGGTCGGTGGCCTCCGTGCACGACGCGTTGGTGGCCAGCGCCGGGCACTACGCCAACCTCGCCGGGCCCGGCTATTCGGCCCTCGGCATCGCCGTCGCTACGGGTGCCGACGGCCGGTTGTGGGTGTGCGAGGTCTTCGCCGGCTGACCGGCACAAGTAGGGTGGCCCGTCTCCGACGAAAGGCTGCCATGTCCGACACCCCTTGCCCCGCTGCAGATGGTTCGAGCGCCCGTACTACGGCGTTCCCGGCGGCGCCGGCCATGTGCATCGACCCGGCCATGTCCTATTCGGCCGAGATGGTCACCACGCTCGGCACGATGGTCATCCAGCTCGACGCGGTCACCGCACCGAAGACGGTCAACAACTTCGTCGTCCTCGCCCGGTACCACTACTACGACGGCATCATCTTCCATCGCATCATCAACGCCTTCATGTGTCAGGGCGGCGACCCGAAGGGCACCGGCACCGGTGGTCCCGGGTACAAGTTCGCCGACGAGTTGCCCAAACCCGGTCGCTACGAGGTTGGCTCGATCGCCATGGCCAACTCGGGTCCGAACACCAATGGCTCGCAGTTCTTCCTGGTGAGCGGCCAGAGCGGGGTGCGTCTGCCCCCGCAATATTCGCTCTTCGGCAAGATCGTCAAGGGCCTCGACGTGCTCGACGCTATGCAGAAGGTGGCGACCGATCGCAACGATCGCCCCCAAGAACAGGTCGTCATCCAGTCGGTGACCATCACCGAGAGCTGAGCGCGGTCGCGCGCCCCCGCTGGTCGTGTCACCTCGGGCGCGTAGGGGCGCGATCAGCGGCCGACGAAGGTGGCGTTGCCGGGGCCGTGCTCGAGGAATGACGCCACGCCGATGCGGGCGTCCTCGGTGGCGAACACCTCGACGAAGCACTTCTGCTCGAGTTCCAAACCGTCGGCGAGCGTTCCGTCGAGGCCGCGCATGATCGCCTGCTTGGCGAGCCCCTGGGCCACGACCGCACCGCGGGCGTATTCGGCCGCGAGCGCGAACACCCGCTCGTGCAGCTCGGCGACCGGCACCACTTCGTCCGCGAGGCCGATCGCCAGAGCCTCGGCGGCCTTCACCGAGACACCCGACGCCACGATGCGCAACGCGCGAGCCGGTCCGACGAGTCGGGCGAGCCGTTGCGTGCCGCCGCCACCGGGGATGATGCCGAGGAGGATC
>JANMVY010000420.1:0-2503 GCA_031393535.1 Actinomycetes bacterium
ACGTGTCGCTGCAATGCACCGTGACATCACCGGTCTGCGTCTCGAGCATCTTCGCGACGAGATCAAGGCCCGGATCGCGACCCGTTGCCATCGTGTTGGCCCGATGCGAGCCCGGGATCACACCAAGCGCCCCGCTCATGCGATCCGCGCCGGTGACCGAGATGCCGCACGTCATGGAATTGCACACGTAGGAATGGCGGCCCTGACCGCAGTCCTTGTGCCAGGGCAGATCGGACAGTCCCTTGACGATGCCGAGCGGTTTGACGAGGCCTTCGCCGCCGCCGCGATGGCGATGCCCATCACCGGTCAACGCGCCGAGCCACTGGTAGCGCTCGTCGGCCACGAGCGCCCGCAACGCCGCCGACTTCGCGTAGAACTCGAGCACCCGCACCGCTTGCTTCACGCCGTGGTTGTCCTCGGCCCACCACGACTCGCCGTCGTCGGGAGTCGCGCGGCCGATCCACTCGTCGATGTCGGCGGCAACGGTGGCCATCTCGTCGGCTTCGAACACGCTGCGGATGTGCAGAAACCCCGCTTCGCAAAGAAAGTGACCGATCTCGTCATGGTCGTCGTCGATGGTGAAGCTGCGGTCGAGGTCGAGTGGGTTCCCGTCGAGGTCGGCGAAGGTGACGTCGCCGGTCTCGTGCACCTTGCGGCCGTCGAACAGGGCCCGAAGCACCGGCTCCCAACCGATCCACCCGTTGAGGTTGCCGGCCGTCAGCCGCACGCGCGACGTCATGGCCAGGCCCATGGTCGACTGGGCGTCCTGCACGAGATCGGACAGGGCATCTGCGGCGAGCTCGGCGACGATCCCGGCGTGATCGATACCCGGCTCGGCGACGAGATCGCGATCGCGAACCGTGAGGGTCAACGCCCGCCCCTCGACCTCGAGCCCCAGACTCGGGAGACCCTTGTACGTGACACCGTGCGCGGCGAGCGCACCGTGGGTGGCCAACGCTTCTGCGATCACGCCGTCGAACACCTCGTCGCGCGCCAACGCACGGACCTCTTTGTCCATACGAGTTCGCTGATCGATCGTCATCGCGACCTCCCCGAGGTCTTCGTACCGAACCCCATCACGGTCGGGCGACGAGCCGCTCGCTTATTTCCCACAAGCGCTGCGCTTCATCACGATCGGCGGCGACGCCTCGCAGCTCGACCAGCTCGCCTTCGTCGAAGTACTGCCCGGTGACGCCGTCGAGGGTCGGGTCGAGCGCGAGGCGAAGCGTGCTCGCGGCGCCGTACGCGGTGGGCTTCGGATCGCTCGGCATCGGCTGGCGCGTCGCATAGACCGCCGCCAAGGTCGCCGGGTCGACCTGCTGCTCGTCTTCGGGACGTAGCCGCCCCAGACCGGACTCGACATAGCCGGGGTTGGTCGCGTTGATCGTGACGCCCGAGCCGCGCATTCGCTCGGCCATCGAACGCGTGAAATAGATGTTGGCCAACTTGGACTCGCCGTAGACCTGGAAGGAGTGGAAGTCGCGCTCGTGTTGCAGATCGTCCCAGCAGAGCCCGCGCTTCGCCGCTCGATATGCGCCCGAGGAGACGACCACGATCCGCGCCGGCGCGCCGTGGCGCAGCCGGTCCTCCAACAGCGTGGTCAAGAGGTAATGGCCGAGGTGGTTGACCCCGAACGCGGCTTCGAAGCCGTCCTCGGTTTCTCGCCGAATACCCGCGGGTGCGAGCCCTGCGTTGTTGACGAGCAGCGACAACCGATCGCCGCGCGCGAGGAACTCCGCTGCGAACGCGCGAATCGAGCGGAACGACGCCAGATCGAGCGTCATCATCTCGACGGCACCCGATGCGGCCGCGGCGCGCTCGCGGATCTCGTCGCACGCTCGCGCACCCCGGAGCGGATCGCGTGAGGTGAACACCACATGCCATCCGGCGTCGACCAGACCCACCGCCGTCTCGAATCCGATGCCGGCATTGCCGCCCGTCACGAGAGCGAACGGTCGCGCGGGGTCCATGGCGGGCGAGCGTACTGCCGGAGCCGCCACGTCACGGAGAACGTTCACGAAGGCTGACGTTCAGATCGAGCGTGCCACCTTGTGGCCCTCGAACACCGCGTGCTCGACGCGCCGCGGCGTGATGCAGTCACCGATTCGGTGAATCACCGGGCCATCGTCGCCGAAGGCATCGACGAGGTCGTAGTACAGGGCGTTACGCGGTGCGTTGCCGTGCGGGAGCACCACCGTGTCGACACCATCGATGCGGAACTCGCGCCCGGTCCCGTGGTTGTGCAGGGCTACGGCGTCGGGCTCGATGCGGGTGAGCGAACAGAACACGTGGAAGTCGACGGCCTTGCCGCGGATTCTGTCCAGGAACCACGGCCGATCGTTGTAGATCATGTCGATGGCGAACTGACCGAGCGGCGTCACCCCGGTCACCTGCACCCCGCGGTCGACGAGGTACTCCAGCGGGTCGCTCGATTGGTAGTAACCGACGTTGTCGAAGATGAGGACGTGGCGAGCGTGATCGGCGCGCCCACCAACGAGCACAT